>NZ_JAAHHT010000010.1 GCF_010672085.1 Okeania sp. SIO3I5 | reverse complement strand
TTTCAATTCCTTCAGCTAAGACATTGACATCATTCCATAGAATAAAACTACGAAGATCAAAATTGCCAACTAAGTCAAGGGTAATAGTAGCAGTTGCAGAACCTGAAGAAAATCCGTTAAAATTTGTCGTGCTTCCATCAGCAATTTCTTCTAGAAAAAAATCATTGAAGTTTTCTGTTAGATCGGAAGTTGGAACAATTTGATTGTCATTAATTAATGAAAAAGCTTGAACCCTGGAACTTTAATTGTTCAAAATCCCATATAATTTGTTAATAATGTTATTGACATACTCCCGACGTTGCCCTTACGAGACAACGCGGGATTCTTCAGTCAGAAAAAAACTGACTGCTGTTTTGACAGAGGTGATGTCCTCCCCCTGTGTTGACCTATACTATAACAAAATACCTCCTAGCTTGTCAAGGGAATTGGAACATTTTATTTGTAATGAATCAAAAATTAGTAGTACCGCAAATGGATGCCATCAGAACCGAAAGTGTCAAAGTAATTATAGAACAGTTAGGAATTGCTAAAGCAGCATTCTTCTGTCGAGAAACTATGTCACAGTCGATAGATTATTTAGAGTTAAAAGAAAAAATGTTTGGAGAAAAAACAGCCAGGGAAATTTACGAGAAAATTAAAAAGAATCAACAGAGATAGAACTGAGAAAAAGCGATGTTGCATCCGCAACGCTTCGCGAACGCCTTTTGCCTTCCGTCAATATTCAGGACTTACGCAAATTCTTAGACAGTAAGCTATCCGTAGAGGGAAGAATGCCATAGAGGGCGAATGCCATTCGCCCCTACGAAATATGGCGGTTCTGCGTAAGTCCTGATATTAAAAAAGCGATCGCCCAATGCAACCATCGGAACCCACCACCAACCGTCTACCACTAAAGTTGTTACTACGAACTAGCGATCGCTCCTCCAAAAACAACCACGTTAGAGGAGCGATGTTGCATCCGCAACGCTTCGCGAACGCTTTTTTTGTAGATCGGGACTTACGCAGAACTACCATATTTTAGAGGGCGAATGCCATTCGCCCCTACATAAGGTGTATGATTTGTAATTTTGCGTAAGTCCTGGTAGATATTAAAATAGCGATCGCCCTCAAGGACTTACCAGAATATAGTTACTAACAATCCTTTTTAGTTCTTGTGGAGCTTCAAGAGCAATAGCTGCTCCCATATCTGGACGAACCACCCACCACCAAACCAATTTTTCCAAATAACTTGGCGGTTCCTCGTTCGGACACCACTCAATAGAACCATCATTCACACCAACGATATTAGGAGAAAAATTATTAGCTATGGCAACGCGATCGTCTAGTTTATCCAACTGCACAACATCTTCCCAAGCAACCTCATTGGGAATCGAATTTAAAATTTTTTCTACATCTAAAGTCAACATTAAATTGTACCTCCAAAAGCTCTAACTACTCTAACACCAAAGTCTTGTTGTTCTTCAAAAGATTGTTTGCCAATCCATTTCCTTCTGGAGATATTAAAAGAGCGATCGCCAACAACCCCAACTTGACAAAATTCCAATTATTTTTTACCATCTACACTAGGAGGTAAATACACCATGAAAACCCTTAACATCTCAATCCCCGAATCCATGCAAGAATTTGTTAACCAACAAGTTGCTTCTGGCAACTACAACAATGCCAGCGAATACATCTTGCATTTAATATATAGACACCAGCAGGAAACCAACGAATTAGAAACCATGTTGTTAGAAGGTATCAACAGCGGCCCGCCTACTGAAGTCATAGAAAGTTGGTGGGAAGAAAAACGTAGTGCGCTTGTCGAAAAATTCAGCAATAGAGAAAGATGACACGAAAAATTGTAATTAGACCAAAAGCAAACGAGGAATTAGACGAGCAATTTGCTTATATTGCTCAAGATAACATAGATGCAGCATTGCGATTTTTTGATGCCACCAGGGAGACTATTTCACAACTGGCAAAGATGCCTGGTATAGGTAGTCCAGTACAAAACTCTAGTTTAGGAGGTTTGCGGAAACTGGCAGTTAAAGGATTTAACAACCACTTAATTTTTATCTCACTCAAGATGACTGTATTGAAGTGATACGAATACTCTATGGTGCCCGCGATATTCCTGCCATTCTCGACAGCGAAGTAACCTAAAAATCGAAACACATCGCCAACCCTATACGATTACAGTTCTTACTACCACAAGGCGATCGCTCCTCCCAAACCAACCACGTTTCAGGAGCGATCGCTCTTGCATGAAGTTTTTTTTGTTTTCCATTGACAAATTGATAAATCTGTGCTAGCAACATCCACTGCCAACTCCTGTATTCTCTGCTATAACTAAAATTGTATTTATCTCTCAAAAACAACCAATGGATATTCCCAGGATCGGCACAAAACCATGAGCGTCAATTATATTTTAAGCCAATACATCGATGAAGCAATGTCCCAAGCAGTTTACGACAAACTTGAAGACAGCACTTTCGTGGGTCGAATTCCATCATGCAAAGGCGTTATCGCATTTGCATCCACTCTGCGTCAGTGCGAAAACGAGTTACACTCAACCCTAGAAGATTGGATTCTAATAGGGTTGAAACTCGGTCATACCCTGCCAGTTATCAACAACATCAATCTGAACGAGGAACCAAGTCGTGAGCCGGTGGACACCCTTTCAACAATTAATAATTAATAATGAATAATTAATAGACCTCTCCGGAAAAGAGGGAACAGGGAACATATAACAGGCAATAGTGAGAAGTAATTGATAATTTCTGGATAAGAATTGATTCTATTTTTAATTTTCGGAGATGTCTAATAATTAATTGTTGAACTACCTCTCGGGCATATTTTTCCAGAATAGAAATGCTAACATCAGAACTATTATTTTCTATTTGAAAAATAGTTGACTTATTCCAATTCAACCGACTAGCTAGCTCTTCTATTGTCATACCAGTTTCTTCCCTTGCTTGGGCTAAAATCACCCCGATCTTAAAACTGGCATATCCCGACTCAAATCCTTCAGTAAATTCAGGATCGATTTGTTTCCGTTTCTCAATATATTTCTTGACATCACTCATCATTTTGCTTCCTACTTAAATAATCTTGTTTTCGCTTTTCAGCTAACTCAATTTCTCCAACTGGTGTTTTCTGGGTTTTTTTAGCAAATCCATTAGTTAAAATAATTAAGTTTCCGTTCTCAAAAAAACCTAGCAAACGAAAAATATCGTTGCCAAATCCAACTCTTACTTCCTAAATATCATTAGTATTCACTAATTTTTTCAAATACTGACTTGGGACAGAATCAAGCTCCTCAACTAAGCGTAACACCCAAAGCACTTTTTGAGCTTGTTTCCCCGAAAGAGAATCAATAAAATCTTCTACGGGGCAATATCCAGAATCAGTTTTATAGAAGAGAATTTCTCTCATAAAAATAGATTATAACTAAAGCAAGAATTATTTTTTTGATCGTAAGCGATCGCTACCCCCTCATTTTCTAAAGTCAAGGGTGGATATTCTTTGACAATCTCTTCTCGTGTCATATCATCTTCGGATAATTAGTGATAAAAAACTATACCTTCTTTTGCCCTTGTTCCCTGCTGACTGGTGACTCCTTTCTCTTTATGTAAAATATTCAAGCAACCAGGTTTCTGCTTAAGTTCTGACTATATTTTTTTTGAAGCTAGTCTAGTGCTTTGCAAATAAATTCGCTTCAAAGTATTAACATCTCTAGATGAAATTGGAGGAGGTTCTGCCACCTGAGAATAATACATAACATCAGTTTTCTCAGGACTATGACCCCAAATACCCAAAGCATGACCAAACTCGTGACGAGCAGCAGCAGGCAAATATTTACCTACTTGCATAGGACTCAACCAAATTACAAAATTATGAGATAAAACACCATTCTCATCTTGATACAACTGATAGCGAGCTTCTGCTGAACGCGCTCTTAATTTTCCTGGTATCAAAGGAGGTCGCTTCTTAAAAATTTTAACATCAGCAACTTCTGGGTTATCTACTACTTGCAAAGGTAAATAAATGTTCCATTCCCAAATAGCATCTACTACAGTCTTAACCCATTCACGAGACCGAGACTCATCGCGATCGGAAGATTCCAGATAAACTTTAATAGGAAACTGCGACCAAATTAGATAACCTACATCCTGAACTTCAATTTGCTCGAAATAATCACCACTATTATTGGGGTCTTGCCATTGTGCCAAAGTTTCTGGTAGAGGATAAGATTTCAGAGGAGGTAAATCTTCAGGAGTAACTGCCGTAGTCGGAGTTGAAAACAAAAAATAGAAAGCTACTATCCAAATAGCAAAACCGAAAAAAAAGAACCGCAAATAAACCGATATTGTTCTGTTGATAAACATTAGACCAAGTAGAAGTAAGGAAGAAGCAAGAAGAAATAAATATACTAATCCTAGAAGAATTTATGAAAAAAACTGTAGGGGTTTGGTCTCCAAATCCCTTTTTTATTCGGAAACCCCTAGGATAAAATATGACAATTTTATCCCATTTTTGCTGAGGTTTTTCAACCAAACTCCTAGGATAAAATATGACAATTTCATCCCATTTTTGCTGAAGTTTTTCAACCAAAACCCTAGGATAAAATATGACAATTTTATCCCATTTTTGCTGAAGTTTTTCAACCAAAACCCTAGGATAAAATATGACAATTTCATCCCATTTTTGCTGAAGTTTTTCAACCAAATTCCTCTGATAAAATATGACAATTTCATCCCATTTTTGCTGAGGTTTTTCAACCAAACCCCTACGATAAAACATGACAATTTCATCCCATTTTTGCTGAGGTTTTTCAACCAAACCCCTACGATAAAACATGACAATTTCATCCCATTTTTGCTGAGGTTTTTCAACCAAACCCCTACAATAAAACATGACAATCTATTCAATTCCGTTACGGTTTTAACCAGAGCTAATTATCCATTATCCATTATCCATTAATGAAAATCTCATCCCATTTTCCTACAAGCAAAGGTTGGTAGTATTAATTCAAAATTCAACTACCAACCTTCTCAATTTTGCCTTGGTTTTTATTGAGCGAATTTATCCTTCAGATACAGTTTCAACTTCCACAGTTGCAACATCCTCAGATTCTTGTGTCGCTGCTAAAGTTTTTTCCTTGTCTAACTTAAACACCAAAATACCCAAAGGAGGCAAACATAAATCCAAAGAATATTGATAATTATGGAAGTACCAATCATCAGTCCACTTACCACCCAAATTACCCATATTGCTGCCACCATAATTACCAGCATCACTATTAAATATTTCAGTATAGAACCCTGGTTCAGGTACACCGATGCGATAGTGACTATGGGGTTGAGGAGTAAAATTACAAACCGCTACCACAAACTCTTTCCCTTCCTTAGAGCGACGAATAAACGACACCACACTATGATTATTATCATTACAATCTATCCACTGGAAACCTTCCTCGTTACAATCTTGTTCATATAAAGCAGGTTCAGAACGATATAACTGATTCAAATCCCGGAAAAATCGTTTCATTCCTTGGTGAGCATCATGTTGGAGCAAATGCCATTCTAGATCGCCCCAAACATCCCATTCACCCCACTGAGGAAACTCCATCCCCATAAACATAGTTTTCTTACCAGGGTGAGTAAACATATAAGCAAACAACGCCCGGACATTAGCAAACTTCTGCCAATCATCCCCAGGCATCTTACCCAACATATTACTCTTGCAATGTACCACCTCATCGTGAGACAGAGCTAACATATAGTTCTCACTGTGGTGATACCAAATACTGAAAGTAACATTATTCTGGTGGAACTGTCGGAACCAGGGGTCCATTTCAAAATAGTCCAACATATCATGCATCCAACCCATGTTCCATTTGAGGTTAAAACCCAAACCGCCAACATAGGTAGGCCAAGTCACCATTGGCCAAGCAGTAGATTCTTCAGCAATAGAAAGAACACCTGGATAATAACTAAAAAGTAAATGATTGAATTGACGGAGAAAATCAGCAGCTTCGATGTATTCTACCCCTCCATATTTATTAGCAACCCATTCACCATCAGGTCTCATATAGTTGTGGTAGACCATAGAAGCAACCGCATCTACCCTAACACCGTCAATGTGATATTTGTCAAACCAGAAAAGAGCATTAGAAACTAAGAAGTTACGAACTTCATTACGACCATAGTCAAATACTAAAGTACCCCATTGCTTGTGTTCCCCTTTCCGGACGTCTGAATGTTCATAGAGGTGAGTACCATCAAAGAAAGCTAAACCATGTCCATCTTTCGGAAAATGTCCTGGTACCCAGTCTACAATTACGCCTATACCATTTTCATGGCATTTATCAACAAAATACATGAAATCTTCAGCATTACCGTAGCGAGAGGTAGGGGCAAAAAATCCTGTAACTTGATAACCCCAAGAACCATCAAAAGGATGTTCTGCCACAGGCAACATTTCGATGTGAGTATAGCCCAAATCTTTAACGTAGGAAACCATACGGTCTGCTAATTCTCGGTAGGTAAGAAAACGAGCGTCTGTTTTGAGTTCCGAGACTTGAACTACACGCTCAGTTTCTCCATTAGGTAGTTTAGCTGGTTCATCAGGAGAAGCATGAATCCAAGAACCCAAGTGGCATTCATAGACGGAAATAGGTTGAGTGAGAGGGTCGGTATGACGACGTTTTTCCATCCATTCTTGGTCGTTCCAAGTATAGGAGTCTAGGTCAACAACTATGGAAGCTGTTTTGGGCCTTACTTCTTGTTGGTATCCATAAGGGTCACTTTTTTCGTAGATGTGTCCTTCCCAGTTTTTAACCTCATATTTGTAATGTTCTCCAGGGCCAATATCAGGAATAAATAATTCCCAAACTCCGGAGTGTCCTTTACGCATTTGGTGTTTACGACCGTCCCAATGGTTAAAGTCTCCTAAAAGTGAAACATTACGAGCATTAGGTGCCCAAACAGCAAAGTAGACTCCCTTAACTCCATCAATTTCGGCGATATGCGCTCCTAGTTTTTCATAGACGCGGTGATGGTTTCCTTCTCCAAATAGTTGAAGGTCGAAGTCTGTGAGTTTGGGAGAGCGGAAAGCGTAGGGGTCATAGATGACTCGTTCGTGTTCTCCTTCTTTGATTTTAAGTTGATAGTTGGCCAGTTCCGGGGTGTCGATGATACATTCAAAGAAATTAGGATTATGGACTGACTGCATTGGGTATTCTTGCCGGTCTATCGGGGATATGACTGAGACAGCTTCGGCCTTTGGTTCGTAAACTCGGATTACTGTCAAAGTTTTGCCATCTTGTTCTATCTGATGGGCACCGAGGATTTCAAAGGGGTCGTGATGATGATTCCAAACTATTTGGTTAACTTGATCTACAGAAATTGTCATTTTTGTCAATATATTTTTCTTAACTAATTAAGAATGTCACAATATGGGGAAGGTCTGCTAGTCGATAACGCCTGACTAGGATAACTTCTCCAAATATTCAGTTTACCATGATGGGAAAAATGGTTCTCAAGTCTCGCCCTTTTAGGGCGACTTTTTAGTTGATTTTATTTGAACAAATGTTTTATTATATTATTAGTTTAGTTAGCAAATGATGAAAGCTAGATTTAAGTACCGTATCTATCTAACACGCCAACACAAATACTTATTAGCGAAGCTATTTAGTTGGGTTTATATTGTTGGGAATGATAGTCTAGTTTTCTGCAAATAAAAGTATAAATTAGGAGAGAATAAACCCACTAATTTAGAGTTACACAAACAGTTTATTACCTAAGCAAAAAAGACTGAAGATATAGAATGGTTATCGGAAGTTTATAATATACTATTGCAGCAATCTCTGAATGATTTAAACCAAGCTTATCAAAATTTTTTTAACGTACGGATGTTGTATGCAACTAGGCTAAAGAAAAGTTAAACCTGTTATAGTTACTAAATTCAAAACCAAGAACTCACTCGCAACTGCAAGGTTTAGAAAGGGGGGCATTTCAGTTAGTAGTGACACAACGCGCGAAGTGTCACTAGATCAGTTATCAGTACCTCCTACTGTTTGCGCAGCATTACCTAGGAAACCAGGAGGCTTGAAAATACGGAAAGCTCAAGATTGTCTGGTCAAGACAATTACCTGCTGCTCGATCATCAATCACTGTTATCAAAGACTATGCTAATATAGCAATCCTAAATAGGTTGCGGGTAATCAAAAACTACAAATCAACTCCGAAACTCCTACCTATTGCCCATTGCCTATTGCCTAATTCCCTAAAAGCAGTGAGATTATTATACGCAAATCAAATAGGATTCCTATAGATATTTCTTAAGTTTTGTAGGATAAATAAATTCAGAAACTTTTTATCAAACTGATAACCCTAATATATCCAAATGCTTTTGATTTTTTGTATGGGATATGTCTTTCTACTAATCTCATAAATCAAAGGGTTAAAATTACTAAATGCTCTGAAAATTTCGGAATTTTTATGATTATTGAATCGGGAATTCTGAGCCAATTTCATTGTACCATTAAACATCAGGTCAAACGTTATTAAATTTTCTCAAATATTTAATAGCTCTCTTGTCCCAATAAACGAAGATATTTGTCATTATTTGACTATATAGCAATCCTATTTTATTTGTGTATAAAAATCTTACCGCTTTTAGGGAAAAAGCAACAGGCAACAGGCAAAAAATGGGAATTTCGGCTTTTTTATCTACTTTTTGATTACCTGCAACCTATTTAGGATTGCTACATAAGACTAGATTTTTGTATAACTTTTACTATACTTAAGAGTAAAGACTATTGTATTTTGTAATTATTATAGATGTCAGTATAGGTAAATCATAATGGTAGCAGTTAGAAGTACATTTTCAACCCCAAGGAATAAGTCCACAAAAACTAATTTTTCTGTTATCTCAAAAAAATCAGTTCGCCGACAGAAACCAACAGAAAAAAAATTATCTGATGGCAACTATACCTCTGAAGAGGATACAGACTTACAAACAACTCAAGCACAGAACCTAGCTCAAGTCATCTCTCTACCCCAGTCTAAACCACTCTGGTTAAAATCTTTGATGGCAACACAATTCACTTCATCTATTGTCACAGTATTATTAGCAAGCACAAGTGTGGCCTTTTATGGCTTAACAATTTATGGCCAGTCTAAATGGACGACAGAATATCAAGAATTACAAAAACTTAGACAAAAAGAACAGGAGATAAGTGTTGCTAATGAACTATTAAAAAATCATATAGCTGAACAAGCATCAACTTCTGACAGTGGTTTAGCTTCACGAGATTCTGTCAATAAAATATTTTTAGAACCAGCACCTCCACGTCCTGCTCCTAATCCTCCTCAACCTTATCTAGAATCTAGTTCAGGATATAAACATCTCTTCAAAACACCAGTGGGATATTGAAAAATTCAAAATTCAAAATTCAAAATTTAAAAGTAAGAATTGATCAAAATTCAAAATTCAAAATTCAAAATTCAAAAGTAAGAATTGATCAAAGTCAAAAGTGAAAAATCAAAAGTATAGCGTTCCTCAAACTTGTGAGGTACAGTTATATTTTTGTATTTTTATTCCCTTTCTCTATTCCGTAAAATAATTGAAAAAGTCAAAAGTGAAAAATCGAAAGTATAGCGTTTCTCAACCTTATGAGGTCAAGTTATATTTTTGTATTTTTATTCCCTTTCTCTATTCCCTAAAACAATTGAAAAATTCAAAATTCAAAAGTAAGAATTAATCAAAGTGAAAAATTCAAAATTTAAAAGTAAGAATTGATCAAAGTCAAAAGTGAAAAATCAAAAGTATAGCGTTCCTCAAACTTGTGAGGTACAGTTATATTTTTGTATTTTTATTCCCTTTCTCTATTCCGTAAAATAATTGAAAAAGTCAAAAGTGAAAAACAATTGAAAAATTCAAAATTCAAAAGTAAGAATTAATCAAAGTGAAAAGTGAAAAATCAAAAGTATAGCATTTCTCAACCTCGTGAGGTCAAGTTATATTTTTGTATTTTTATTCCCTATTCCCTATTCCCTATTCCCTATTCCCTAAAATAACCGAAATGGCTACTTCTGACTATCGTTTAAATTCTCAACTTCGTCGTAGGTCTTTTAACCGCAAACAAAGAGAAAAATCTACTTATAATCTCAAAAATCAAAAGCCTCAATACGAAACAGATTATGTCAAAAATAATGGTCAAAAATCACTCTCAACATCCTCTAATGAAAACCCTGAAAAATGTCAAAATTCTAGACTTTACCAAGTCTGGATACTTATGATTTTAAGCTCAATAGGATTAATAATTAACATATTTCGTTTACAAATTGTGCAGGGCAAAGCATTACAAAAAATAGCCCAACAGCAGCAAACTATACAATCAAATCCTTTTATTCCCAGACGCCCAATAGTTGATAGAAATGGCAATGTTTTAGCCATTGATAAACTAGCATATACTCTCTATGCTCACCCCAAAATTTTTAACCGCTCAAAACAAGAAGTTGCTTACGAATTATCAACTATTCTAGAAGGAGCAAATTTAGAAAAAACCCTAACTTCCAATGACTTACTCCAAATCTTTAATCAAAGAGAAACAGGTATAAAAATTGCCGAATTAATACCCCAAGAAACTGCGAATAAAATTACCGATTTATTTGTTGATGGCTTAGAATTAATTCAACACCCACAACGCCTTTATCCTCAAAAAGAATTAGTAGCTGAAGTAATAGGATATGTAGATGGAGAAAGCAAAGGTCAAGCGGGAATTGAATATAGTCAACAAAATCTCTTAGAACGCTCTATAGAAACAATCCAATTTCGGCGCTTAATTAAAGGCGCTCTAGTACCCGATCAATTAACCACAGGTTTTTTACAGTTAGATGACCTTTCCTTACATCTCACTATTGACTCTCGCTTGCAACGAGCAGTACGAACAATACTTGAAAAACAGTTAGAAGAATATAAGGCCAAGCGAGGCACTGTTATAGTAATGGACGCTACTGATGGTTCTATATTATCTCTGGTATCGGCACCTTCTTATGACCCTAATCAATACTATAAATATAATGTGAAATTGTTCAAAAATTGGGCCGTAACAGATGTTTATGAACCAGGTTCGACTTTTAAACCAATAAATGTGGCCTTAGCTTTAGAGGTGGGAGCGATCGCAGAAGATAGTGTATTTTATGACACAGGTAGGATCAGGATCGGTACTTGGTCTATATTTAATGCTGGTGGTGGGGGTGGTGCCCGGACTGTGACTGAGATTATTCAACATTCTAGTAATATCGGTATGGTGAAAATTATTGAACAAATGCCACGAGCTGTTTTTTATGATGGTCTCAAACGTTTAGGATTAGAGGATACTACTGGCGCAGACTTACCTTTTGAGGCAGCTAACATTTTGAAGGAGAGAAACCAATTTTTAATGGTGCCGGTCGAAGCGGCGACTACTGCTTTTGGTCAGGGGTTTTCTTTGACTCCTCTGAAATTGGCACAACTAAATGCAGCTTTAGCAAATGGTGGGAAGTTGGTGACGCCTCATGTTGTACGTGGGTTGTTTGATAGCAAGGGGCAACCATATTGGCAGTTACCTTTGCCACAACCTAAACAGGTTTTTTCTGCTGACACTACGACAAAAGTTTTAGCAATGATGGAAAAGGTGGTTGAGAGTGGTACTGGTAAAAGAGCGAGACTGCCTGGATATCGAATTGCTGGCAAAACTGGTACGGCGCAAAAAGCTTCTGAAACAGGAGGTTATTCTAAGAGTGCTAAAGTTACAAGTTTTGTGGGTATTTTACCAGTGGAGTCTCCCCGTTATGTGGTTTTAGCTGTTATTGATGAACCTGTTAGGGGTAGTGGGGGAAGGGTTGCTGCTCCTGTTGTTAAGTCGGTAATTAAGTCTTTGATTAATATTGAACAAATTCCTCCTTCTTATAAGAGGGAGTAGGGAGTAGGGTTGGGATCATGGTGCGCCAGATGGTCTGAGAAAGCTAGTTGAGTATTATGGGTAAAAACCTCCCTTATAGTCGCAGATTTAGAAATTAATCTGCGAATTCTTGGAGCTTTCGAGAAACCCTGCGAAATTACAATGAATGGAGCAACGATCAGATAGAATCTGCAACCACATTTTGCTTGCATCGAATTTCAAGGTAATATCATGTCCGGTTAAATAGTTATAAATAACGAGGGAGGAGTCAGGAGACAGGAGACAGGAGACAGGAGATAGGAGTTAACCCACCGCTAACCCCTCCCAGGAGGAAGGAGAAAGAAGTTTTTGATCTCTAATTATCCGGACATGATATAACTTCTTCCTCTTTAAAGAGCGATCGCTCTTTGAAGTTTTATTATACCTAATTATCCGGACATGATATAAGACAAAAAAACAGTAATAATACTCAAAACGTTTAGTATTGAGCAAAATTATTTAATTCTTTCCCCCTACTCCCTACTCCCTACTCCCTCTTTTCCGGAGAGGTCTAATAGTTAGGCGATCGCCATTAAAGCACAATCATAGCCAAAATTACCAACACCAGTTATATAATATCCGGTTGAATAATTGTTATATAGTTGGGGGGATGGGGAGATGGGGAGTAGAAAGTGTAGATAGAATTATGAACATATATTATATAACCGGATTCTATATTATTTGTTTATATTAGGATTTATAGAAATTATGGTAATTTCATTTTATAGCACTCTTAGTAGATATGGTTGTTTCTCCAATTGTTCCGCTCACGGTTTTGAATTAGACGGTTATTTGTGGGCAACCAGCGAACATTATTTTCAAGCCCAAAAATTTCCTGATACTCCTGATGCTGAAGAAATTCGTCTAGCAGCAACACCAGGAGAAGCAGCAAATCTGGGAAGCGATCGCAACCGCTCATTACGTTTAGACTGGGAAGAGGTCAAATATGAAATTATGCGAACAGCAGTATTCAACAAATTTGTGACTAATTCTGAAATTCAGGAAATATTGCTGTCTACTGGAGATGAGGAAATAGTCTATAAGTCTCCCGTAGATTTGTATTGGGGTCAGAGAAAAGATGGTAGTGGAGAAAATAAATTAGGCAAAATTTTAATGGAGGTCCGAAGTATGTTGAGACAGCAAAGTTAATAGACATCCGATGAAGTAGTACAACTGACAGGGTGAATATTTTTTGCTTATATCATGTCTGGTAGGATCGGTACAATTCAATGCCGTAGGGGTTTGGTCACAAAACCCCCTACTACTTGGAGCTTTTGCCAATACTGATAGGAGAACTTTATTCTCCAAAGCAAGCGAATTTGATATTATTCCCTGGTAGTCCTGCATAGTAATGGCGAAGACTAAATACATAAGTTTTGTAATTTCTTCCCACACCTCCCACACTTCCCACACCTCCCACACTCTCTCTACCATTACTATGCACCACCACTTATATCATGTCCGGATAAGAGCGTGATAGAACTCCGTTCCGCTTTCGCTGCGCGACATGAAACGCGATCAAAAAACTTTCTCTTCTTTATAGCTTAAAATTCCCTCTTCTTCCCTCCCTCTTCTTCCCTCCTGACTCATTACTCATTACTCATTACTCATTACTCATTACTCCTCCATTTTTATTTATAACTATTCAACCGGACATGATATTATTCCCTATCCTACTCCCTACTCCCTCTTAAAAAAAATTAGAGACGCGATCGCTCACGTCTCTAAAATTCCTATTTCTCCCTACTCCCTACTCCCTACTACCTAATTATCTAATTATTCTGTGAAACAGATGCCTCTTCTACTTCTACATAAGTCTCATCCTTGACATTCTGCTTTTTATCAGAATTACCTTGATTACGAGACTTCTTAGGCGCCGACTTTTTCAACCTTGGTTTGGGAGTTTCATACCCAGGTTCATCTTCCTCCATAGCATAATCAGCTCCCATCCAAGCAGGACGAGTTTCATCATAAGCTATCTGTAAAGCTGCAGCAGCGATCGCATGGGGGTCATATTCTTCTCCTAACTGAGAAATTAAAGGCAAGAAAGAAGCCATCCGCTCTCCACTCAGAGCATCTCGCACCTTATCCTGTAACTTCTGTAGCTGCCTTGCTTCAATTTGAGACCGCTTAGGAATTGAACGAGTATCCAAACGTTGACGCAAATGACGTTCTATCAACCGCAACTTTCGCTTATCTGCAGGATGAATCAAAGAAATTGCTGTTCCTTCGCGACCTGCACGACCTGTACGACCAATGCGGTGAACATAACTATCTACACTATCAGGTAAATCGTAGTTAATCACATGAGTTAAATGATCCACATCTAAACCACGAGCTGCAATATCAGTTGCCACAACCCAACGTACTTGTTGATTCCGGAAGCGAGATAACAACCGTTCCCGTTGAGATTGGTTCAAGTTCCCGTGATACTCATCAACACTATGACCTGCTGTTTGTAATTGATTTGTCAGTTCCGCTGCAGCTTGTCTTGTCCGCACAAATATCAAAGCTGCTTCTGGGTCTTCTAATTCTAGAATTGGCTGTAGAGCTTTTCCTTTAGACCAACCACGAGGTACGACGTAAGCGGTTTGAGCAATGCGCTTCGGAGTAGTTTTTTGTTGAGCTACTTTGACTGTTACTGGCGAGCGCAAATACTTATTCACCAGTTTCCGGATTGAATAATCCATAGTAGCGGAAAAGAAAGCTGTTTGACGTTCAATAGGTGCTGCTTCCAGAATTTTTTCCACATCCTGAATGAAACCCATACTCAACATTTCATCAGCTTCGTCTAAAACCATAACTTTCAACTGATCTAGTTTCAAACTATTCCGATTCAGCATATCTATAATTCGTCCTGGTGTTCCCACTACAATATGAACACCTTTTTGTAAACGTTGAACCTGACGTTCGATAGACTGACCGCCATAAACAGTTAGAACAAATAATCGCCGTTTAGTAGGACCTTTACTATCTAAACCAGTAAATTGACGAATCGCTTCTGTAACTTGCAGTGCCAACTCACGAGTGGGAGTTAAAATTAACGCTTGAACTGCGTTTGTATTTAGCTCGATCCGCTCCAATATGGGTAAAGAAAATGCTGCTGTTTTACCGGTTCCTGTTTGAGCTTGACCTACAATATCCGTTCCTTCCAGCAAATGTGGTATTGCTTGAGCTTGAATCGGAGTAGGTTCAGTAAAACCAATTGTTTCCAGATGATTTGCACGCTCCTCTGAAATTCCTAAACTTGCGAACGATAAATCCATTAATTCTCCTATGTAAACTATTTACATCTGGTTCCTTTTTCACCCAACTTGGAGGCGGATTTATGGTCAACCATAGCTGCTCATAAGCCCTTGCTAGCCATAAATTCTCAGCTTATTTGCTGTAGTTATAGCTAGTTTATTGGTAGGGCAGTATGCCTTCGCCACTCACAATTTACACTCAACTGATAGCACTAGAGTTTACTACTAAGAGTTAAGCAATGTCTGGGTTTTCTCAACGGTTAAGTTTTAACCTGAAGAGATAACGATAGATTTAGATCCTCCCAACGATACTCTAATGCAAGAGCGGGGGATTTACAAACCTGACGGCAATGATTTCTGTCTCTTGAGACCTCCCTTCAGAGGTTGAGACAATTTGTGAATTACCACTACTCCCTTCTGGTTTTACAGTGGCTCCACAATACATCACCAATCTTAAGGCTTTCTTTGTCACCGCTAGCCCAGCGGCCATCTATATTTGTAAGTAAGCAACATGGCCCGGCGTTACCATATAAGACTCTCTTATAGGAGAACCCTGGTCTTCTGCCGAGATTTTGATAAAGGCTAAATGCCCTGTTCCTTTTCTCCCTAGTTGGGTACGTTAAGGCAGGTTGGAGCCTTTGTTTAAAAGTAATAAGCTGTGATGGATCTTATATACCCATTGAATAAACTAAAGGAAAATTTCCTTTTTCTGTTAGCCTCAAAGCGCCTCCGCTCTTCAACAGTTAGTCTCAACAAGCAGTTTAGATAATCTACAGTTTGTTACTCTTATTGGCCCCTATTCAACTTCATAATCATTTACATAATAACAAATCACTTAACATTTGCTGTCTTTATTACACATTTTTCGCATTTTAGATACTAGATTTTACGATAATTTTTTACTGCATCATTTGTTGTATAGGAAAAGGCATTTATGCTGAGGGCATCTTCCCTACCCCCCTTTGAAAGCCTATCCCTGATAAGGAACTCTTGAAACCCTTGTGGGAGGATGGGGAGGATGGGGAGGATGGGGAGGAAGAATTCTGTCTACAGTCTTCACTTCGCATGTGTCTAATTCAATACATTTTTCTCCCGAAAAAGCCGAACCCAGACCTACTTATAACTTGTCAATAATGCCCAAGTTTTATGTTAAGAAAGATGTTTATAAAAAAAAGCTTTGAAAGGGCAGGACTGTTTCAAAGTATTGTGAGTTAACGATTTAAGGAGAACGAGAGATGTTTAGGATTAGATTATAGAAAAATTAGCCACGCAGAAAGCCGATTTTTCAGCTTCGGAGTGTCATTAAACTCTGTCTAACTTTAGTCGGAGGTACTGATAAGTGATAACTTGATAACTGATAATTGAAATGGCCTCACTTCAGAATTATTGTTGATTACCCAAAAAATCTAATGTACACAACCATACAAATCATAGGATTAATGAGTAAGGAGTAATGAGTAAGGAGTAATGAGTAAGAAAGGAAATGAAAATGCATAAATTTTTAAATTCGTATTTATGCTTAACATATTTTAGTTGAGGAAGTAATTTTGCGATTACTGTATAAACGGATTTTATATCAGGAGTCAGGAGAAAAGAGGAGGGAGTTTTAAGCTATAAAGAAGAGAAAGTTTTTTGATCGCGAAGCGGAACGGAGTTCTATCGCGTTTTCTTATAGGGAATGCTACGCAAACATGTCGCGCAGCGAAAGCGGAACGGAGTTCTATCACGCTCTGATCCGGACATGATATTAATTATTTCTGGGGTTGATAAAATTTGAAGATCGGGTGCTTCCTGCTCAATAAACAATATTGCTCTCTTATCATCAGTATCGGAAACGTAAGTCTGATATAACTTGAGCAGACTACTTTGCATATCAGTAATGGATATATTTTCTGTTTCAGCACTCCGAGCTACTATATCGTCTAATATTAGAAATTCTGGCGTTGGTGAAGCGCGTGTATGATATTAATCTTAATTATTTAGGAGTCAGGAGTCAGGAGGAAAGAAAGAAGAAGAAAGATATAGTAGAGGGAGAAAGTTTTTTTTTGCGCTCTTATCCAGACAAGAAATCATACCTCAAATCATCAACGCCGAAATTCTCTAGTCAGATTTTCCCACTGAATTTCGCTGGTAGGGGCGATTCGCTTGCTCGCCCCTACTTATTCCTTACCTTCTCTATACAATACTGATGCTACCGGACATGATATCATTCCTAATTGTGCAACGCCAATTATTTATATTTATATCTGCTATATGTTTTGTAGTCAACCATAGCAGATTTTTATTTTGATCGTATCCTATATTTATTGAGAGACAAATACAGTAACTGCGGCCACCGCAATTAACATCTCATCATTTTTATCGTCCAACTCAGCGATGTAGCTGCCGCTAGACTCCGCCAACGCTCTACCCTGCACCACCATCCCTCCATCTTCGACACTTATAGTTTTCTGACCAAAAGGCAATACAGCTAAAACCT
This sequence comes from Okeania sp. SIO3I5, assembly GCF_010672085.1. Lineage (GTDB taxonomy): Bacteria > Cyanobacteriota > Cyanobacteriia > Cyanobacteriales > Microcoleaceae > Trichodesmium. Next base: position 40,532 of record NZ_JAAHHT010000010.1, on the reverse strand, counting down.
CCTCTACCCGTACCTGTTCTGGGTAAGGTACAGCTACCTGTACTTCTACAATCATTTCATTAGGATGACTTAAACCTGCTACTTCCCACACACCAGGCAAAGCATTGTGGGCAATGGCATTCCTGACAGCTCTAGCTGCAGCAACTGTTGGTTCCTGGCCATGTTGATCTACACCCATTCCCATTTCAATAATTAAACGTTTTCTAGTCATAAATACAATATATTAGTAGTCAATAGTCAGTGGTCAGTAGTTAGTAGAAGAAACTAAACCACTTATTTCTACTATTGTTAATAATTTAACACTCAAGTGCCTACACACTTCATGTATAACCGTGTAGATATTTAGATTATATGTGCAATTAACCGGACTTGATATCGCGTCAGATCAAATCCGCTTGGCAACGGAAGTGTTATAAGAAACCGGGTTTGTGGGAGGTAGATTGTTATATAGCGGAGCATTTAAAACAAACCCGGTTTCTACGCTTTTTTATACCGATACTACCGGATTTGATATTATCAGGACTTATATCATGTTCGGGTAATCAGTTCTAAATAAAATTTTAGGTCTGAGAGTAGGGAAAAGATATTATACTTCTACTTTTCTCCTGACTCCTTTCTCCAGAAATTCTGAATCCTGACTCCTGACTCCTGACTCCTTGATAATTATTTATAAGTATTCAACCGAACATGATATTACGCAAATTATTAGATAATACGCTATCCCTAGAGGGCGAATACCATTCGCCCCTACTACATAATATAGAATCCGGTTATATAGTATATGTTCATTATTAAATCGGACAATCGGACCATCTCCCCCAACAATACACTCTTGTATTCAACCGGATTTGATATTACTCCTTACTCCTTACTCATTACTCATTACTCCTTACTCCTTACTCATTACTCATTACTCATTACTCATTACTCATTACTCATTACTCATTACTCATTACTCATTACTCATTACTCCTTACTCCTTACTCATTACTCATTACTCATTACTCCTTACTCCTTACTCCTTACTCCTTACTCCTTACTCATTACTCATTACTCATTACTCATTACTCCTCAGTAATACGATAACTAATTACCCGGATTCTATATAAGGCGTCTGTGCGTAAGTCCTGATTATACCAAAAACCAAGTAGGGACGTTCCATGGAACGTCCCTACTTCGATAGAGGTTTAAGAATAACCTCTATGGTTTTTTGTTGGTTGCTTTCTTAACGTAGGAAGAAATCATCAGCACTAATTTGTGCGTTATTAGTTAAGGTGGCAAAATTAGCACCTGTACCTAAACCAGCAGCACTACCATTAGCATTATAGAACAAGTTACCGTTTTCACTGTTGTAGACAATAAACGCAGTGGAATTTGCTGCCGCTGCATTAGTCGTAACTACTGCAAATTCTGTTGCCACACTGAAACCATCACCTTGAACACTCGTAAGAGCAGCAAAAGTTCTTCGATCCAACAGAATAATATCTTGATCTACAACAAAATCAGTAATTTCGTCTGTACCCACATCTGCTTGAGCAAACTCTTCATTGGTGTTGAAAATAAAGTGATCGATACTTGCTCCACCTGTGAGTACGTCGTTACCTGCACCACCATTCATGCGATCGCGACCGATACCAGCACGGAGCGTATCATCACCAGCACCCCCAAGCATTGTATCAAATCCAGGACGACCGATCAAGAGATCGTCATCAGCACCTCCGAGAATAAAGTCGTCACCAAAACCACCGTTGAGAATGTCTTCTCCATCACCACCATTTAGGCGATCGTTACCACCGTTACCTGTAATAGAATCATTATCATCACCACCACGGAGGGTATCATTTCCACCAAGACCTTGTATGGTATCATCTCCTCCAAAACCATTGAGGATATCTTGACGTTGATTACCAACAATAAAGTCGTCCGTATCACCTGCTGCGATACCAACAAAAGTAAAGTTACTCACATCTAGGTTGATTTCGGCATCAAAGGTAGCGACTATTTCTAAACTGTCTCCTTGGAAGAAAGTCAGCACAGTTTCGTTTTGTGCATTAACGTAAGTAGCAAATACACCACTGTTGTTAACATTAAGTTGCTCTAGACGTGTTTCTACTTCTGCTAGAGAAGCAAATTCTTGAGTTAATTCAATCAGACCTACGTTACGAGCAACATTTGTGCTTGACTCATCTACAGTCACCTGAGTGAAGCTACCGTTTTGGAAATTTCCAAATATTCCTCTTTGAAACTGAAGTACATTTGTCTCTATATTAAAGTTGCTAATAATGCTATCTTCTACCAGTGAATTGAAGAAAATAGTCTCAAGTAAATTAGCATCAATTTCTCTTCCCGCACTTGCCGTGGTTACTTCAGTAAAGTTAAAGTTAGTTTGAGTTAGCTCGACTTGAGATGCAAACTGACTGACAACTTCTACTTGAGTGCTACTTTCTGCAAACGCTACTACAGTATTACCTACGGAATTAGTGTATTGAACAAATACCGGGTTATTTACTTGTAAATTAGCTAGCAGTGCTTGTACTTCTTGTATTGAGTTAATCTGTTGTTCAACAACCAGTAAAGTTTGGTTCTGGATATCAACATTGGTGGTTGACTCATTAACAATTGTACTACTGAATGTTGAATTGCTAAAACCGCCGAACTGTAAAGAATTGAGCGATAATGAGTCTGACTGACTAAAGCCAACAATAGTAGCACCCGCTTCCTCTATGGAATTGATCTGAATTACGTTTTGAATTGCATTGTTGACTACAATTGTTGTATTTGAGTTACTGATGACAAGATTTACATCTGGGGTATCATCGTCTCCATCATCACCATCATCACCATCGTCTCCATCATCACCATCATCTATTTCTTCATTGACAAAGAAAAAGTTATCCGAGGTAACATTAACATTAGCTTCCAGATTAGCTAGAAGATTAATTTCTGCACCAGTCCAGTAACCTACTACAGTTTGCTGTTGTTCATTCTGGTATACAACTAACCTGGGAATATCACCAACCTGTAAAGTTTGCAACCGCACAAGTAATTGTTGTTGTGTGAAACTACCCTCGAATGATAGTAAATTGGCATTTCCTACAGAGGTTGTCGTTTGGGTTACTGTCAATTCTTGTAGGGTGTCATTTGTGATTCCCCCAAAGATTTGAGAATCACATTCAAAAACGTCTTCCTCACTATAGTCTGTAATTGTCACCCCAGTTTCTGTCAGGGAGTTGAATACAAATTCATCCACTACACCAACGGTAGCAGTCACTTCTGTTTGGTTCGTAATGTTGACGGTGTTGGTAAACTGTAAATTGTTCTCAAAAGTGAACTGACTAATATCTTCTAGTTCTATTTCAAAGTCTTCAATGACTTCAAACTCGCTGCCATCGAATAAAACTAACTGAGTGGTACCTTCGATATTAACTAATATGAGAGCTGAACGATCTACCACAAGTTCTGCCAGACGTTGTTCCAGAATTTCTAAACTGGTAAAAGACTCTTCCTCGAAAATCAAGAAAGTTTGTTCAACTTGTTGAGTCAAATCAGCAGTGACATTGATACTTGTGAAATCTTCTATTGTGACATCTAGTGACTCTAATATCTCAGCACTAATTTCTAACTGATCTACTGTTACATCAAAGTCCTCGTCATCATCCTCGTCATCCTCGTCATCCTCATCATCCTCGTCATCATCCTCGTCATCCTCGTCATCCTCGTCATCCTCGTCATCCTCGTCATCCTCATCATCCTCATCATCCTCGTCCTCGTCCTCGTCATCATCGTCCTCAAATTCCTCAAACTCTAAGTTATCAACATCAAAATCACCAATATTTTCCAACTCCACTTCAAAGTCTTCGACAATCTCAAACTCAGTACCATCGAACAATACTAACTGGGTGCGACCATCAATATTAGCTAATACCAGCACTGAACGATCTACCACAAGTTCTGCCAGACGTTCTTCTAGCACTTCTAAACTCGCAAAAGTTTCTGATTCAAAAATCAAGAAACTTTCTTCAACTTCTTCGTTCAAGTTAGCTGCAATATTGATGCTCGTGAAACTTTCTAATTCAATATCTAGCTCTGTTAGTATTTCCTGGTCAATTTCTAGCTGCTGTGTTGTGATATCAAATGGTGTAAATAAGTCTAAACTCTCAATAGAGAAATCACTAATATTTTCGATCTCTATTTCTGTAACTACCTCAAATTCACTACCATCGAAAAATACTAACTCAGTCGTACCTTCAATCTCAGCGAGTATTAGAACTGAACGATCGACTACTAGCGCTGCCAGACGTTCTTCTAGCACTTCTAAACTCGCAAAAGTCTCTGACTCAAAAATCAAGAAACTTTCTTGCACTTCTTCGTTAAAGTTAGCTGCAATATTGAAACTGCTAAAAGTTTCTGCGGTGACACCTAATGATTGTAAGACGCTAGCATTAATTTCTATTAGATCGTCTAGATCGCCATCATCCTCGTCCTCGTTGCCACCTATGATAAAGATATTATCTGTATCAATTTCCACATCCGTTTCTTCATCAGTAGGGAAGTTAGCAATAACTTCAACTATACCCTCTTGTGAAAAAGCGAAAACAGTATTGTCTGATTCATCGGTGTAAGTCAATAAAACAGAGTCAGTTATCCCCAACTCAGTTAATCGTATTTCGACTTCTTCTATAGAAGCAAATATTTGGTCAATAACTAGAAAATTAGCATCTTCTACCTGTTCAGCAGTGGTAAATACGGAAACTAATGCTCTTGTTAAATCTTCATTTGTCAGATCGCCAAAATCTTCGGACCGTAATTTGATAATGTCTGTCTCATCGTCAAAGTCTTCAATTGTAAATCCGCCTTCAATTGTTTCCAGAATGAAGAATTCATCAGGATTATCTGTAGCAGAAATAGTATCATTATCCGCCGTTATTTGGATTTCATTTAAGATACTCAGATTAACACTACTAAATAATTCTAAATTAGATAGAATTACATCAAATTCTTCAATAGTAGTAATTCCTTCTTGACTCCCATCAGAGAATAGTAAAACAGTTTGACCACCGATATTAGCAACAGCTAGAACAGCATTATTACCAGCAAGAACGCTTAATCTTTGAGCAAAAACATCTAAGTTGTCAAATTGTTCCGCTGAAAAAATCAGTAATTGTTCTGTTACTGGAGCGACATTATCAGCAGTTATAACAATCCTGTTTAGAGTCTCTAAAGTCACTCCTAATTCTTCAAGTGTAGATACACTAATTGATACTTGATTTTCATTACTAATGAAGTCATCTGTACTAATATTCAGGTTGTCATCAATGGTAAATGCTTCCAGATTAGATACCGTTTCATACTCAGTAATAATCTCAACTTCATTGCCATTGAAGGATGCTAAAAATGTGTTCTCTGCTGTACTGAATAAAAATAAAGCTGTGGTGCTAAATTCAATATCTTCTAACAGTTGTTGTAGCACTGTAATATCAGTTATTTCTTGTGAAATAACGAAGAAATTAGCATCAATATCTAGAGTATTTCCATCAGTTATTGATACTTCAATATCTTCTTGATTAATGCCTAGCAATTCCAGTATAGATGATTCAATACTGATAAGTCCTCCGTCGCTAAAATCAATTCCTGTACCACCATCATCACTGAATTCCGGAGTGTTAACTGTTACATACTTAAAATTATCAGAACTTAGTTCCCCTTTTTTAACTGAAACTCTGGCCAGAACATCAGTTACATCATCTCGAACGTAAGCTAATGTACCTTTTTTACCATTGTCGTCTTCATCAAAAAAGATAATAGTTGGGAAGTTTCCAATGTTAGCACCATCTAATAAATTTGGATTACTTAGTTGAGTAGCTACTTCATCGCGATCGACATTAGTAAATGTCACAAAATTTATCCCGTTAGTGTCATTGGGGTCAAATACTTCTTCCAGAAGACCAATGGTATCATCGTCAGCTTCTAGATCGCTAATTTCATCTATACCTTCACCAAGAGCTGTATAAAGAAAGATATCATCACCGGAACCTCCGCGAAGTTTATCATTACCAAGACCTCCAACCAGAGTATCTTCATCTTTCTTACCTTCTATATCGTCATCACCCTCATCACCAAAAATCAAGTCATTACCGTCATCACCCTTGATTTTATCTTCACCAGTACCACCAGAAATAGTATCATTATTTTTTCCACCTTTAATATCGTCATCATCTTCCTGACCAAAAATCAAGTCATCATTATCTTTACCTTCAAGCTTATCTTCACCAGTACCACCAAGTATGGTATCATTCCCATCATCCCCATCTATATCATCATCGTCTGCTCCACCATCAATAAAGTCATCACCATCTTTACCATCAAGTTTATCCTCTTCTCCAAAACCACGGATAATATCATTTTCATCCGTACCTTTGATTTTATCTCTTCCGTTTGAACCAAAGAATTGAGCCATTTGTTTTTTTCTCCTTACTGATAATTTTAGCTACAGTATTTAGCTGTACTTAGCCATGTAGATTTTGATTGTTTTTTGACAGTTTATTAAGTCTTGAGCAAAAAAATATTAATCAAGATTAGAGCAATTTTTCAGGATATTTATAGTTCTTTTATGAAGCAATATAAATTTTCCTTGATATTACTGTTTCAATCGATGACCCTAAGAATGGATATAAGTATAAACTGTCAGATAATTTTGCACTTAATTATCTGTTCAATGCACCTCTAAATTTTTTTTCCTATATTATTTTACCTATTGCAGTCTAAAATGCCAACTTTTTTAGAGAATTTCATACTTTTATATTATAAAAGAGGGAGTAGGGGCGATTTCCGTTTTTCATGCTCCTAATTACGCTTGCTCGCCCGTACAGAAGTAGGGAGTAGGGGGGAAATAATTGATGAATAAGAGTGCCATAATTGATTTGATTTTTTATTAGTGGAGTTGCCCTGTAATTAAAAATTTAAAACTCGTAAAATTCTTAAAACCCTTAACTTAGTCTAATACGATCATTTTTCCGTTCTAAATTTATTTAATCAAATTTTGGTAGTCCTGCTGAGGAATGGCGAAGATACATAAGTTTTGTAATTTCTTCCCACACGAACCACACGAACCACACCTCCCGCACCTCCCACACCTCCCGCACCTCCCACACCTCCCACACTCTCTCTACCATTACTCAGTACCACCACCCAAATTTTTTAAAAAAATTGACGCAATGTCAAAATATTTGTTCCCATTCCAACAATAAATATTAATAATCAAATTATAAAGTTTAATCATAACACAATATTGACTTAATGAATGATTGATGATATTATACTTTTTCAAAAAGATAGATATATGGCTGAAAGGAAAAAACTTTATAGCTTTGAGCAAGACGAAAAAACACTAAATAAAGTTTCTGAAAAATTTAATTTATACAACTGTAAAAACTAGCAAAATATTGATTTTTATTTCTTAGTTAATCAAAAAGATATGACAGAATCAACAGCTAAAGTCAGAAAAGCAGTAATTCCAGCAGCGGGTTTTGGTACACGGATGTTTCCAGTTACTAAAGTTGTAAAAAAAGAACTATTTCCCATTATTGACAAGGATGGTAGGGCAAAACCAATAATTCAAATAATTATTGAAGAGGCTATAAGTAGTGGAATAGAACAGGTTGGATTAGTGGTACAGGAAAGTGATAGCCAAATTTTTACAGACTATTTCCAAGCTATTCCTAGTTATTATGAAAAACTCTCTCCTGAAAAACAAGAATATTGCCAATATTTACAAAATTTAGGTAATAAAATTACTCTCTTAAGTCAATCAGAACAAGTAGGTTATGGTCATGCAGTTTTCTGTGCTAAAGATTGGGTAAGAGACGAACCTTTTTTGCTATTACTGGGAGATCATATTTATGCTTCAGAGGTAACAAAATCCTGTGCAAGTCAAATTTTGCAAGTCTATGAACAGACTTATAAAAGTGTAATTGGCGTGAGGATTATCCCAGGAACAGAAATACATCATTATGGTTGTATTAGTGGAAATTTAGTTGCTGATAGTCTAATTAATATTGAGACAATTTATGAAAAACCAGACCTAAATTATGCCAGAGAAAAACTTCATGTAGCAGGGATGAAAGAAGATGAATTTTTAGGAGTATTTGGGATGTATATATTAACCTCAAAAATATTTGATTATCTAGAAGAAAATATTAAACAAAATGCTAGGGACAAAGGAGAATTTCAACTGACATCTTGTTTAGATAAATTGCAAAAAACAGAAGGAATGACAGGGTATTTAGTTAAAGGGCGATGTTTTGATACAGGAATGCCAGAAGTGTATCGGCAGACAATGATTGATTTTCGTAATATAATATAGCAGTCGAAGCAAAGGTTAGGAGATTTATAAATCCTGAAACCCTTTGACAGTTTACTATTCTCTATTCCCTACTCCCTATTCCCGTTTCGCGTAGCGCTATACTTGAAAGTATGATTGTAGAGGAAAATCTGAAGATTAGGGGAAAAACTTACTATGACTCATTTTGGTCTGATATGTCCTGCTATGGCAGGACATCTAAATCCAATACTTCCCTTGGGGCAGGAATTGAAAAGGCGCGGTCATAATGTCACCATGATCGGGATGCTTGATGCTGAAGCTAAAACACTAAGAGCAGGACTAGAGTTTCTTGCCTATGGCACAGAAGAATTTCCCAAAGGGGCAATGGCAGAACATTTAAGTCGCTTGAGTAAACTCAGTGGGTTAACAGCATTTCACTATGGGCCTAAACTGTTTCAGGAAATAGAAAATGTTTTGCTTCGGAATGCTCCCCAAATTATCAAAAATGCTGGTATAGATGCTTTGGTAATTGACCAAGCTTCATCAGGGGGATTGATCGCAGATTTTCTAGATATTCCCTCCATTACTTTTTGTGGTGCATTACCATTGAATCCAGATGAGAGTGTCCCCCCCCATTTTACCAATTGGAAATATAACCTTGCCTGGTGGGCAAAACTACGTAATAGGGCTGCTTGGAATTTATATAGACTCTTGACGAAACCTATTCTAGAGGTAATACTTGAGTATTGTCATCAATGGAATTTACCTTTGTACTCTAACTTGGATGATAGTTATTCTCAGCTAGCTCAAATTAGTCAGCAACCTCCTGAGTTAGAATTTCCTAGGGAAAATTTGCCTCAGTGCTTTCATTTTACAGGACCTTATCATGATTCAGAGAGTAGAGAACCTGTTCCCTTCCCTTGGGATCAATTGACAGAAAAACCTTTGATTTACGCTTCTCTCGGAACCATCGTCAATAGTTTTCCTGATGTCTTTGATAAAATTGCAGCAGCTTGTGAAGGTTTGGATGCTCAGTTAGTAATTTCTCTGGGAGGTTCTGCTCCTCCAGAATCTCTACCCAACTTACCCGGAAATCCCCTAATTGTCAAATATGCACCCCAGTTAGAACTATTGCAAAAAGCTGCTCTGACTATTACTCATGCAGGTATGAACACAACTCTAGAATCTTTAAACAATGCAGTACCAATGGTTGCTATTCCTATTGCTTTCGATCAACCAGGTGTAGCAGCGCGAATAGCTTGGAGTGGCACAGGGGAAGCTATACCACTGAAGCGCTTGACTGTAGATCAATTAAGAAAAGCTATTTCTCAGGTACTAACACAACCGTCATATAAACAAAATGCTGTGAGATTACAGGAAGCAATTAAGCGATCGGGTGGAGTAACTCGTGCTGCTGATATTATTGAACGGGCAGTATCTACAGGAAAACCAGTCTTAACAGGAACTATATAACTAGGAGAAACAAATTATGACTCATTTTGGTCTGATATGTCCTGCCGTAGCAGGACATCTAAATCCGATGCTTCCCTTGGGACAGGAATTGAAAAGGCGTGGTCATCGTGTTACTATGATAGGGATGCTTGATGCTGAAGCTAAGACACTAGCAGCAGGATTAGAATTTCTGGCCTATGGTACAGAAGAATATCCTCAAGGGGCGATCGCAAAATCCTTAAATAACCTAAGTAAACTCAGCGGGTTAGCAGCATTTCGCTATACCATGAAACTATTTACAGAAGGAGCAAATGTTCTACTTCGGGATGCTCCCAAAATTATCAAAGATGCTGGTATAGATGCTTTGCTAATCGACCAAACTTCATCAGGAGGCTTGATCGCTGATTTTCTAGAGATTCCCTTTATTACTATTTGTAGTGCAGTGGTACTCAATCAAGATGAAAGTGTTCCCCCACATCTTACTAATTGGCAATATAACCCCGCCTGGTGGGCAAAACTGCGTAATAAAGCTACTTGGAATTTATATAGACGACTGACAAAACCTATTCGAGAGGTAGTAGCTGAATATCGGCGTCAATGGAATTTACCTTTGTACTCTCACCCTAAAAATGTTTATTCTCAATTAGCTCAAATCAGTCAACAACCGGCTGAGTTAGAATTTCCCAGAAAAAATTTGCCTCAGTGGTTTCATTTTACAGGACCATATCATTATTCAGGTACTAGAGAACCTGTTTCCTTTCCATGGGATAAATTGACAGACAAACCTTTGATTTATGCTTCTATGGGAACCGTGCAGAATCGTTTGATCAACGTTTTTTATAAGATTGCAGCAGCTTGTGAGGAGTTAGATGCTCAATTAGTAATTTCTTTAGGGGGTTCCGCAACTCCAGAATCTCTACCCAACTTATCCGGAAATCCTTTAGTTGTTGAATATGCACCGCAATTAGAAATACTGCAAAAAGCTACTCTCACTATTACTCATGCAGGTATGAATACAACTCTAGAATGCTTGACAAATGGAGTACCAATGGTTGCTATTCCCATCGCTAACGATCAGCCAGGTGTAGCCGCAAGAATAGCTTGGAGTGGCGCAGGGGAGGCTATACCTGTGAAGCGCTTGACTGCGCCTCGCTTACGAACAGCAATTTCTCAGGTGCTAACACAACCGTCATATAAACAAAATGCTTTGAGATTACAGGAAGCAATTAATAGAGCAGGTGGAGTAACTCGTGCCGCTGATATTATTGAACGGGCAGTATCAACAGGAAAACCAGTCTTAACAGGAACTATCTTAACAGGAACTATATAACTAGGAAAAAACTAATTATGACTCATTTTGGTGCTATCTGTCCTACACATTTTACAGGACATCTAAACACGATGCTACCTTTGGCACAAGAATTAAAAAGGCGCAGTCATCGTGTCACCTTTATTGGAATAGTTGGTTATGAAGCTAAGATACGAGCAGCAGGATTGGAATTTATTAGCTATGGCCAAGAAGAATTTCCCCAAGGGGCAATGACAGAATATTTGGATCATCTGAGTCAACTCAGCGGGATACCTGCTTTTCGCTATAGTGTAGTTGGGATTTTAAAAAAAGATGCAAATGCTTTGCTTCAGGAAACTCCACAACTTATCAAAGATGCTGGCATAGATGCTCTACTTATTGACTCAGCTTCAATAGGAGGGGTAGCGATCGCCGATTTTCTGAAAATTCCTTTTATTACTATTCATAGCATAGTGGTATCTCATCAAGAAAATAACATTCCTCCTCTTTTCACTAACTGGAAATATAACCCTGCCTGGTGGGCAAAACTGCGTAACAAATTTGAATACCGTAGATTTCAACCCTGGATCAAACCTTTGATAGAAGTGGTGAGTAAATATCGTGCTCAATGGAATTTACCTTTGCAACCCCAACCTGATACCCCTAATTATCAACTGGCTGAAATTAGTCAACAACCGGCTTTGTTAGAATTTCCCAGGGAAAATTTGCCTGAGTGGTTTCATTTTACAGGACCATATCATTATTCAGGTACTAGAGAACCTGTTCCCTTCCCTTGGGATAAATTGACAGGGAAACCTTTGATTTACGCTTCTCTGGGAAGCTTAGTAAATCGTTTTTTTGATGTCTTTTATAAAATTGCAGCAGCTTGTGAAGGGTTAGATGCTCAGTTAGTTATTTCTCTGGGAGGTTCGACAACTCTAGAATCTCTACCCAACTTACCCGGAAATCCCCTAGTTGTCAAATATGCACCCCAGTTAGAACTATTGCAAAAAGCTGCTCTCACTATTACTCATGCAGGTATGAACACAACTCTAGAATCTTTAAACAATGGAGTACCAATGGTTGCTATTCCTATTGCTTTCGATCAACCAGGAGTAGCAGCGCGAATAGCTTGGAGTGGAGTCGGGGAAATTATACCTCTCAAGCGTTTGACTGTACCTCGGTTACGAAGAGCAATTTCCAAAGTGCTAACACAACCGTCATATAAACAAAATGCTTTGAGATTACAGGAAGCAATTAATAGAGCAGGTGGAGTAACTCGTGCTGCTGATATTATTGAACGGGGAGTATCTACAGGGAAACCAGTCTTAACAGGAACTATATAACTAGGAAAAAATTTGCCATTACTTTCTAGGTATTCCTGAAATAGTAAGGACATCAAAACTATTAGACATAGGCGTGAAAATTAAAAATTAAATCAACTCTCATCCATAAATTATATAGAATCCGGGTAATTATATCATGTCCGGTTGAATAGTTATAAATAACGAGGGAGGAGTCAGGAGATAGGAGACAGGAGACAGGAGACAGGAGGGAAGAGGAGAAAATTTTGGGATATGAAGGAGGAGCAAGTTTTTTTATCACGCTCTTATCCGGACATGATATTAGTTATCGTATCGCGCACTTGAGTCAGGAGTCAGGAGGTAGGGACGTTGCTTGAGCATTAATGCGTTTTCCGTTCGGGAATGCTCCTATTCCATGTCGCTCCGCGTTAACGGAGTTGTGATGCAAGCTAAACGTCCGTACGGAGAAAAAAAAGATTTGAATAGCATAAAATTTTAAATTTCTATTCATGCTTAACATCTGTATTAAGATGAAGTAATTTTGCGATTACTGTATAACCAGATTTTATATTATCTATTCTTTCTTCCTGTTCCCTGATCCGTTTTTCCCTGTTCCCTCTTTTCTGGAGATGTCTATTGAGTAATTCCCAATTCAGTTAATCATAGAGTAGTAGCTAAGGAATTTTCACGACTATCACTGTCAATTTTAATAGGTTTTCGTTTTCCCTTAACTACCATTCTTACTCCATCTGAGGGAGCAATCAACAAACCGCGACGCACTGCTTTAACAGGCTTTTCGTCAGCTAATTTCAATTCCCAATTAGATAGTATCGTTGCCAATACCAGTTTCATCTCAAATAAAGCAAAAGCCATACCAATACACCGACGGTTACCCCCACCAAAAGGCATATATTCATAAGGAGAATATTGACGCTCTAGAAAACGTTCTGGTCTAAATTGCTTTGGTTGAGGATATAAATCTTCCCGATGATGAGTGAGATAAATACAAGGACTCAGAAAAATTCCTGGTTCAAACTGATAACCCATAATTTCTAGGGGTGACTTTACTTGTCGTTGCATTGCCAAGATTACTACCGGATAGATCCGTAGAGTTTCTTTGCAAACAGCATCCAAATAGGGCAACTTGAAAATTTCCATCGGATCGGGCGAATTTCCAAGTGCATCCAGTTCTTGCAGTAGTTTTTCCCGAACCTCTGGTTGACGGTGAATCCAGTAAAATGCCCATGCTAAAGTCGTTGCTGTAGTCTCGTGACCAGCAAGCAATAGAGTAATTAATTCATCCCTTAATTCCACATCAGTCATTGGTTGCCCCTCTTCATCTCGCGCTGCCATCATCAAAGACAAAATATCAGTGCGAGTCGGGTCAGGATTTTCGCGACGTTCGGCAATTTCAGCATAGATTAGTTTGTCAATATCTCGTTCGTTCTGCATTAGGCGTCCCCAAGGACTTAGAGGACCCCAATCTTTTTGTAGTGCACGAAAAACTAATAAAATTGACCTGAAAATAGATTTTTGTCCATCAAATCTAAGAGTGAGTAATCTGTCTATTTCTTGTAAGCGTTGCCCTTCCTCTAAACCGAATACAGCTTTCAAAATCACGTGAAAGGAGATTCTTTGAGTAGAGGAGCGAATGGGAAAAATTTTGTCTGTTGTCCATTGAGATGTTACTTGCTCAATAATTTCACGAATTAGCTCTCCGTAAGCTATCATCCGTTGACCGTGAAATGGTGGGATTAAAAGTTTCCGTTGTCTTTTGTGGCGATCGCCTGAAAGTGCTAGTAGAGAATGTTCTCCCAAAAAAGGCAATCTTGCACCATTTCCACCAGCATCTAATTTTTCTGGATCTGTGCTAAAAATCTCTTGAATTCCTTTGGGGTTACTAACGATTACCATTGACTGTTTGCTAGAACCTAGTAAATCAGGGAAGGTAAAAATATCACCATACTTTCTAGCACAGTTTTCTAGAAATTCTAAGGGATTGACAATTTGTTGCAGTTTATTTAGCAGTGATAGGTTTTGGGGACCATTTGGGAGTTTTGATGTTACCATTTATTTTTTTCTGAGTTTGACTAACACTAATATAGTATATGTATTTGTACTTAGCAACTGCAGTAAGTCATTAGACTTGTGGCTAAATAGAGGGAAAAATCGCTAAAACTCAGGCAGAGTAATAATTACAGGCATTTTAGGGTATTTGTGGCGATAATCCTTACATATCAAGAGTTTTGAGGATTTTTTAAGTTATAAAGCGACAAGTCTATTTTATAGAACCCATTTGGGATCTATTATTGGGAGGTGTGGGAGGTATGGGAGGTGTGGGAGGTGTGGGAGGTGTGGGAGGTGTGGGAGGTATGGGAGGTGTGGGAGGTGTGGGAGGTTTGGGAGGTTTGGGAGGTGTGGGAGGTGTGGGACTCAAAAAATGTAGGGTTGTAAATATTCTAGCTCAGACAATGAATGAGCAATGCTTACACAAGCGCTCCCCTACTCCCCCGCTCCCCTACTCCCCCGCTCCCCTACTCCCCTACTCTCCTACTGGACTGTTTCATCTTAAATGGTGCAATAGGCTTTTTTCTCCCTTACCAGCTTGTCTTCCTTGTCCTCCTTGTCTTCCTTGTCTTCCCACAACCTAAAATCTAATGCACAGTTTTAGCTGAAACATTCCACTACTCCCCTACTCCCTACTCCCTCTTTTCTAGAGATACACACTTGGCTTCTATATGTTATGACCTAGAGTACCAGGAATAATATAGTCTGGCGTTCTAATTTCTGGATGTTTTTCTAATAACCGATAAATTTTTTGATTTACTTCAATCATTTCTGACTCTGTAAGTTGATGTTTCCTTGTGCGCTCGCGGGACAAGTGTGAACCACCCTGAGAGTCTTGCTCAAATACCTTACAAGCATTAGTTACTTCAGAATTTGGCAAACCACAATATTCAAAAATTGAAGCAATCATCTGCTGTGGAGATTTGACTAAATCTTCGTAACGTAAGGCTAACATCGGCACACCTTTTTGATAAAGTTCTAAGTAGCGTTCCATGGCAGACAACCAAAGAATCGAATAAATGTCAACTGCATTTGGATCGCTGAAGTCTATAAAATCTGAATAACTTTTAATCAATGGAAAAAACCTACTGTAATAATCAAGGTTGTCTTCTAATCCTTGAATCAAAGGACGTACATCTTCGTGAGCGCGGATAAATGATGGTATTACATCTGCTGCACTTCTATACAAGAAAATTACTTTAGCATGAGGAAATAATTCGTACATTAGGTCAGCAATCTCAATACAAAAGCTTCTAGGTTTAATGACACACCATGAAGGTTTAATTTTAGGAGTAGGTTGACAAGTTAATCTAGTGCAAATGTTGAGAAGTTCTCTTATTTGAGTGTCTAAACTACCATCCGGAGTTCGCAAACCAACTAAATAGCAAAAAACATCTGGTTCTGATAGACTAAGAACATAATCTAACTGATTAAATACTTTACTAAGTAGAGTAGAACCACAACGTCCTACGGAATAGATAAGTATTAGATTCTGAGTGTAATTTCTTATACTCTTTGCTAAATCAAATAAATCTTGATAAGGTACAGCAATTAATCTCTCAGCATATTCAAACTGAGTATTGTAAACAAAAGGATAATCTGAAATTTCTACATCTAATGGAGTTTCTACAAAAATACCCTGTTGACTAGCAGGTTCTAGGCAATACAAACTAATATTTGGACTATTAATAATAATTTGTGAATCAATATTTTCTCCTTCTAAATACTGAAAATCTTCCAACTTTGCAAGTGCCCTTGGATTTGTTCTGGGTTTATTTTGAATGTTAAGAAATTTGGCAGTCATGGTAAATTTTAACTCTAATTACAAGTTGAGATATATTAGTTTAAATATCTCAACAAGTCAGGGGCAAGAATTAGAACATTGACAGTTGAATGCCCTAACCTATTTGCCTAGCGCTATAATATCATAAATGTTATTCTTATATTATATGTAGAGATCGATTATATTAAACTTATTTTATATAATCTTTTACTAATAGTATTGTAGAACAGATTGTGTTATAATAAAAACTTATATTACAATCATCAATAATATGCCATCTGAAGTAATGAATAAGTTTGTCGATAAACCATACCTAGATTTATGCTCAAAAATTGATTTCAACCCTATTTTTATCATGGGAGAACATCGTTCGGGAACTACTTTATTGTACCAAACCTTGGTTGCTACTGAGTGCTTTAATTGTGTTAGAGCCTATCACATTATTAAATATAATGAAATTCTCTCCAACTATATCAATCAAACTGAGAATCAGGTTCGCCAAGAATTGGAAGAACTATTCAAGTCTTTGGGTATAAGCGATCGAATGATAGATAATGTCGTCGCAACTCCAGATTCGCCAACAGAATATGGATTCATTTTAAGAAATGCTGGTTATCAGTCTCACCTGAACCCTGAAAATCTTTCTTTATTTATAGAATTATGCAGGAAAATTCAATTTATTTCCAACCCCAATAGACCACTTTTATTAAAAAATCCTTGGTGCTTTTCACACTTCAAGTATGTTAAAGATACTTTTCCCAAAGCTAAATTTATATTTATTCATAGACATCCTATTCATGTGATTAATTCAAAGTTGAAAGCTATTCGCCTTCTATTTTCTACTAAGAATTCCTATACTACTCTCATTTTTCAAGAGTATAGTAAAATATTAAACAACCCTTTAAAAAATTTGCTCTATCGGTTTTTATATTCTAATTACTTCGATATAGGATTACGCCGATTCACTAAATCTTCCGTTGAATCAACTACTTACTTCTTAGAGAATATTAATTCATTGCTGAAAACAGATTATATTTCTTTGGGATATGAAGAACTATGTCAATTTCCAGAGTCTACTATTTTCAAAATTTTAAACTTTCTAGGATTAGAAGCCAAAGCAGTCTTAGAATATGATAAGTTGATTGAAAAACGTCCTATTCAATTATTACCAGAGGTCTCAAGAAAGTATAGTGAAATATGCCAGAAGTTAGAACCATATTTGAACTATTATGGATATGATTCTTAAATTGGAATAAAATTCGACCAGGTTTTAAATTTACGAATAATTATATATGGCCACCAGATTAATTGAACTAATTGAACTAGAAGATGGTATTTTAGTTGAGGCAGAACTCCCAGAAGATAAAGCCCAAGCTATTTCTACTAATGGTATTAAAGGAGTTAAATCTACTTTTGCTAAAGCGAAACCTATATTAATTAGTATTAGTCGCCCTATTGCTGAAGCTTGGCAAGAAATTAATAGACATCTCCGATAATTACAAATCAAATCAATTATCGTGTATAAATTATCAATTATTTTCCCCTACTCCCTACTCCCTACTTCCTACCTTCCTCTTTTTCGGAGAGGTCGAATAAAGATATGGAAATTCAACAAGCTGAGGTCATTTGAGTTATCAGTTATCAGTTATCAGTACCTCTTGGAATAGGGAGGCTTGAAACACTGAATTTTCTTTTTTATCCCCTTTAAAGGGAAGGCTTTAGACCTGATTTTCTGGTAATCTTTATATTACTAAAGCAAAGGTTGGTAGGAATTTAAAGGTTAAGTTTGTTCTGAAACCTAAAAAGTTAGAGAATGGGTAATTTAGAAGAATCTATTGTTTTAATTACCAGTGCTAGTGACAACTCTCGCAAAGCGGATGTTATTGGTACTGGGTTTGCTTTTTATCAACAGGATAATTATACTTATTTGCTAACTTGCGCTCATGTTGTTGAGGATGTAGGTGGTAAGGAAAATGTATTGGTAAATAATATTCCGGCAAAAGTTTTAGCAATAGGAGATGTTAAGGGTTTTGATTTGGCAGTGTTGGGAGTTGAAAAGCTAAATGTGCCACTTTTCCAGCTAATAAGTTTATCTGAAACAAAAAATCGAAAGTTTCAGACAGCAGGTCATTTTCTCTATGGTGAAGAGAAAAAAATCTTGCTGGAAACTGTTGGTGGAACTTTAGGGAAAAAGCGCCTCGCTCGTCAAAATGATGAGAGGGTGGCAGTTTGGAATTTGTTGGTTGATGAAGGCGATGTAGCTGCCGCTAGGCTCCGCCAACGCCTTCGTAAAGGTTATAGTGGCGCACCTGTAGTTGACTTGGAAACTGGTTATGTGTTGGGTGTAGCTACGAATATGGAGAAAGATGGAACGGAGGGGTTAGCTATTTCGGTAGAAGCTTTGAAGAAAATTTGGTCTGGAATGCCTCCTGCTGTTTCTCAACAAATTATACGAGAATCATTAGAAACTTCTGATAATTTATCTGTTGAAGAAGTTATAGCACTAAAACAATTAGACATTCCTAATAATTCACCTGCTCAAGAAATTACACAACCATTTGATGTAATAAAAGTAAACAGCAAAGGTGAAGAAATTGAGCGTCGTTCCCATGAAGCAGTATTTTTTACTGAAGATTTGGGTAATGGTGTGAGATTAGAAATGGTTTATATTCCTGGGGGTACTTTTATTATGGGTTCGCCAGAAAATGAAGAGGGAAGATATGGCAATGAAAGTGAAAGTCCTCAACATGAAGTTACTCTGGAAGCTTTTTATATGAGTAAATATCCTATTACTCAAAACCAATATCAAGCCATTAGACTTCTCCAGAAAAGATTTTCAAACCTTTATCCTCCCGTTGCGAAATTAGAGTTTTTGGAGAGGTTTATTATAAGAAAAAATCCCTCTCACTTTAAAGGGGGAAACCGCCCAGTAGAATGTGTGTCATGGTACGATGCTGTAGAATTTTGTCAAAAGCTATCTCAGAAAACTGGGAAAAGATATAAATTACCGAGTGAGAGTCAGTGGGAATATGCTTGTCGCGCTGGTACAACTACACCATTTTATTTTGGAGAAACTATAACGTCTGAGTTAGTTAACTATAATGGTAACTTTACTTACGGCAACGCGCCTAAAGGAAAATATCCAGGGGAGACAAGCGATGTAGGAAGCTTTCCTCCTAATGCCTTTGGTTTATACGATATGCACGGCAATGTTTGGGAATGGTGTTTAGATATTTGGCATAATAACTACGAAGACGCCCCTACTGATGGTAGTGCTTGGGAAAGTGAGAGAGAGAGTAATATAAGATTGCTCCGTGGCGGTAGCTGGAACGACATTTCTAGGTATTGCCGTTGTGCTGGGCGTAACTATAACTTTGCGGGCAACCTCAACTACTATTGGGGTTTTCGTGTCGTCTTGCCTGTCTCTCGTTCCTAGGATTCTTCCCCTTTGCTCTTTTCCCCTTTTTCTCTTTGCTCTTTTTTTCTCTTTCCTTTGAGTCCCGCGTTAGCGCGTCGAAATTTTTTTTAGATTCCCTTACTGTCATTTGGTTAAAGAAACTAACAGGACTTACGCAAAACCGCCATATCTAGTAAGGGCGAATGGCATTCGCCCCTACAAATGGTGTGTAATTCCATATTTTGCGTAAGTCCTGACTAAGAGACATTTTCAGAAAAGAGAGAGGTAGGGAGTCAGGGGAAATAATTGAGTTTACGTCACATAAGATTCTATCTTCTTCTTTTTCATAAGTCTTCAATAGTTACCAACCCACCTTCAGTAAACTGAATTACCAGTTCAGATTCTTCTAACATCGCCGTTCCCAATAAAGGTCTTCTCCCACTTCCCAAAACTCGAACTGTTCTTTCTTCTCCATTCCAGAGAATAATTGCTTCATAAATTGGTAACAGAACTTCTGTATTATCAGCTAAATTGGCACGGGTAGCCAACTTGAAAGGTAAATCTAACAAGGCAACAACTTCACTTGGTAAGCATAGTTGACCTGTAAATCCAGTATCAACCACAAACTGAATGGAAAAATCAGGATGATTAGGGAGACGGAATGTTATTGATACTGTAGGACGTCCATTATTGACAATACCAGAAATCATTCGCTAACTCTCTCCATAGTACCACCAAAAGAGACAGCCACATTATATCCAATACGAATGCCGAATAATCTAGCTAGGTGATTTTTCTCATAGAGATAGTTTGCTGCTTCTAAAGGATCTTTACTAACAGAGTAATCCCCCGTTCCAATATCAATAACCACCATTTTGCCTATATTTTCTGGTGTTTCAACAATAGCGCGGATGCTATCTTGATAAAGCTGTTCGGCAATTTTCCCAACTTCTTCATAACTTAATAAGAGTGTTTCCATCAATATTAGGCTCCAAAAAAAGGATTGTTTATATATCAGGACTTACGTAGAACCACTATATATAGTAGGGGGCGAATGCCATTCGCCCCTACATAAGGTGTATGATTTCGTATTTTGCGTAAGTCCTGTATATTATAGCAGAAGTTAAGAACAAACTAGCTAATTCATATCAAATCTGGTTTATTGGTAAAATTCAATATTGTCAGGGTTTGGAGACCAAACCCCTACCAAACTAACAATAAAAGATAAATGAGCGATCGCCAACTCCTAGAAAGAATCATTATAGTGAAGAATAAACTAGCTATCTCATATCAAATCTGGTTTATTGGTAAAATTCAATATTGTCAGGGTTTGGAGACCAAACCCCTACCAAACTAACAATAAAAGATAAATGAGCGATCGCCAACTTCTAGAAAGAATCACTATCAACCCAAAAATCTGTCACGGTAAACCCTGCTTCCAGGGATTGTGCTATCCAGTAGAATTTATACTAGAATTGCTGAGTAGTGGCATGACTATAGAGGAAATTCTTGAAGACTATGATGATTTAGAAAGAGAGGATATCCTCGCTGCTTTACAGTTTGCTACTCGCTTAGGCTTTATAGATAAGGGATTTGCTACTTAATAAAGTAGCAATTTTAGTTTAGAAAAAAGCCAGTGACTGTCCGAAACGAGGCGGTGATATTAAACTTAACCTCAATCAGAAATAGTTAAGGCAGCCGTAGGCGTTTGCGATAGCATTCCGTAAGGAAAGCCTTCTCGCAAAGTAGCAATCCCTATTCTATTACAGCGCTTTTCATTTGAGTAAACCACAAAGTAGGGACGTTTTTGCTGGCGCAAAGCGAGCTAACGCTACGCGACATGAAACTTATAGCGACATGAAACGCATTTTTGTTATGCAACGTCCCTACGGGGGAATAATTTTTTTATGTGGTTCATTAACCTGAAAACTGCTGTAATTAGCTGGTAGTCTATTTTTGGGGTAGTCCCTAAATAGAACATTAATCATAGATAAAAAAGGACTTAAACCTTTACCTGTCAAGGCTTTCAGTCATTTAACTATTGGCCAACAAATGAATAGAACATCAATCAAGGAAATAAAAAGGTTGAAACCTTTACAGATAAAGGCTTTTAGCTTAATTGCTATTATCCAATAAATAAATAGAATATCAATCTATAGTTACACTTCGTTAATGCACCGCAAATCTAGGATGTTTCGGTGGGTTACGCTGACGCTTTTCATGTTGGCGACAGACGTTTTCGCTCGTGACATAAAAAGCGTCAGCTCTGCGTTAGCAAAACGAACCCTACTGCGGAAACTGCTGTAACTATTGTCCAATAAATAAATAGACATCTCCAGAAAAGAGGGAACAGGGAACAGAGAACAGGGAACCCACCCCTAACCCCTCCCAGGAGGGGAAATAATTGATGATTTATAGATAATAATTGATTTTAATGAGTGATTTTTGGAGATGTCTAATAGAACATCAATCATAGATAAAAAAAGGCTTAAATCTTTACCTGTCAAGGCTTTCAGCTATTTAACTATTGGCCAATAAATGAATAGAACATCAATCATAGATAAAAAAAGGCTAAAAGCTTTACCTGTAAAGGTTTTCAGCCATTTAACTATTGGCCAATAAATGAATAGAATATCAACCTATAGTTACACTTCGTTAATGCACGGCAAATCTAGGATGTTTCGGTGGGTTACGCTGACGCTTTTCATGTTGGCGACAGACGTTTTCGCTCGCGACATAAAAAGCGGAACCTCTGCGTTAGCAAAACCCACCCTACTACTGTAAAAAAGCTAGGGACGCTCGCATTTTTGTTATGCAACGTCCCTTTTTAGCTGACTGCTGATAGCTGACTGCTGACTGCTAATTACGAAGTCCGAAACCGCGCTAACTCTTCCCCAGTCTTCGCATCGTGAGCGTGAACAGTACACACCAAACAAGAATCAAAAGACCGAGCAACATGACCGACTTCCACCGGGTCATTCACATCAGCAATAGGAATACCTACTAACGCCTCCTCAATAGGTCCGCGCACACCTTCACCATCGCGGGGTCCGACATTCCAAGTAGTCGGCGCAATAACCTGATAATTCTTAATCTTACCCCCTTCTATTTCCACCCAATGACAGAGGGAACCACGACTAGCATTAGTGGCACCCCAACCGCGACCGTCTTTTTCTTCAGGCTTAATATACCAAGGATCGCGCAATTGAAACTCCCGCAAACAACGTTCTGTTTCTCGGTACAATTTAGTTAATTCGTGCATTCTGGCAAACACGCGCAAATGTGCGTTCGGTCCGCCCATTTTCTTAAACATATCCAAAACTAAACCGTCTTTGTACTGCCAACTTTCCCCATGATCGCCACCTGCTATCAATTCCCGCGCCAAAGCACCAACTTCCATCCGACCTAAATCTTGGTGAGATACAGCAGTTGACCAAGAATAAGCACCATCAAAGTCAATATCATTATTAGCAATAGGTACAGTAGTCCGGTCAAAAGGATGTATATCCCCATCACCCTCGTTGTACCAAGCGTGGGAAGTATTCTCCCGCGTAAAAGTATGCTCCATCAATTGATGAATATCTGTAGTGCTATCGTAGACACCACTTTTCATAATCATCGCAGCATTCCGACCTTCAATAGTCGGGCGTTGATATTTGTCTTCGTGAGGCAAATATCCCCAACTCATATATTTACCAACACCCGCACCAATTTTATCCAAACCAATATTCAGACCCATGCGCCAATAGAAACCAAGGTCGGAACTAGCGTGATTAGGACTTTCATCCAACCATGCCATGAAATCTTCATAAGTTTGAATTTGTTCAAACCTCTCAATAGAACAACCCAACCATATCGGTTCTAACCAGTTAGTGCGGAAATATTCCAACATTGCCCAGGCGCGGGTAACATCGGTGAGAGTGGGAGCGCACATAACGCCACCGGGAACCATGAAACTAGAGTGAGGCCATTGACCCCCGAATAGAGCATATATTTCTACGGGTTTTGCAGAAACGGTAATACCTGGTTCGTAGGAAGTACCTGTGAATGCTGTGAAACGCTTGCAAGCTTCTTCGTAGAAAGGACTATTTTGGTATTTTTTGTTTGTTAAGTCGATCGCGTATAACCCGTAAAAGAAGCGCGGATGACTTTGGAGTGTTTCCACAAGTTGACCGAGGTTACGAGCAAGGATAGCGTTACGAGGTACTTCTGTTTGCCAAGCTGTATCTAACGCCCAGGATGCACAGGTGAGGTGAGAAGCACCGCAAATTCCACAAATTCTGGGAGTGACAATGAGACCAGCTTTAGGGTCTTTACCTTTGAGGATGACTTCAAAACCCCGAAACATTTGAGCTTGAGTCCAAGCGTTGGTTACATATCCGTCTTGAATGTCAACTCTTACATCTAGGTCGCCTTCAACGCGCCCCACGGGAGAAATGTCTAATGTTTGTACTTTAGTTTGAACCATTTTTTCAGTTATCAGTTATTAGTTATTCAGTTTCTGTAGGGTGCGTTACGCTGACGCTAACGCACCATCATCCAGTAACGTAACGCTAAAAATCTAAAATACTGCCTAGCGAAGGATTGTTTAATCCCTTTTATAGTCTAGATTTTTGCCGTAAATACGCACCCTACAAATTTTAAAATTGTAGGTTGGGTTAAGCGGCAGCACAACCCAACACCCAATATTGAAGTAGCTAGTCCGGTAGGGTGTGTTACCGCCAGCGTAACGCACCATCATCTAGTAACGTAACGCTAAAAATCTAAAATGATGCCCTGCGAAGGATTGTTTAATCCCTTTCATAGTCTAGATTTTTGCCGTAAATAGGCACCCTACAAATTTTAAAACTGTAGGTTGGGTTAAGCGGCAGCGCAACCCAACACCCAATATTGAAGTAGCTAGTCCGGTAGGGTGTGTTACCGCCAGCGTAACGCACCATCATCTAGTAACGTAACGCTAAAAATCTAAAATGATGCCCTGCGAAGGATTGTTTAATCCCTTTCATAGTCTAGATTTTTGCCGTAAATACGCACCCTACAAATTTTAAAACTGTAGGTTGGGTTAAGCGGCAGCGCAACCCAACACCCAATATTGAAGTAGCTAGTCCGGTAGGGTGTGTTACCGCCAGCGTAACGCACCATCACCCAGTCACGTAAGGCTGACATATCTAAAATGGTGCGTTACGACGAATTGTTTAATCCCTTTAATATTCTAAATTTTTGCCGTCTAACGCACCCTACTAGACCTACTACTTCTTAATCCGTATATCCGTGGCATAATCCGTGTGAGCTGCCATCAACTAAACCTACTTTTAGACTGTAAAGAAATCTTCCTCAGCCCATGCTGGGGTTGAATCTTTAGCCACCATAGTCAGCACAGCATAATCTTTACGGTTAACCCCCGTTGGTAATTCTTTGGGAACACCCATGACTGTTTGAGTCTTAAATACCGTTCCCGGCATCAGATCGTGGAATGGAAATTCTGGTTCCGTACAACCCAAACATGGCATTCCCGCGCGAGTCTTAGAAGAAACCCGGTTCCATAAAATGCGGTTACAGGAAGAACGAGTCATCGGTCCGCGACAACCCAAATCATAGAATAGACATCCTTGACGCTGCCCAAAATCTGAGGTTGAAGCTTTGTAAGCAAAATGAACATTGCGAGTACAACCTGTTTGAGTGAAGCTTTTGAAAAATGTTTCAGGGCGGTGAAATTCGTCTAAGGTAATGTCATCAAGTCTGCCAGTCGCAACCGCTACCAATATTTGCGAAATCCAATCTGGGTGTGCAGGGCAACCTGGAATATTAATAACAGGATATCCAGCTTTACTCTTGAAGTCTTCTCCTAAAAATCCGCCTTTTTTCCGTTTCAGAAATTGCAAACCTTCAGACTCACTGGGGTTTGGTGCCATTGCTGGAATACCGCCATAAGTAGCGCAGTCTCCCACCGCAACAACGAAACCTGCAACTTCCGATAATTCTTTTACCCAATCTTTCATCGGGCGATCGGCAAAACGGTTCCATTCTCCCGTACCATTGGGCGCGTTAATTATAGTTCCTTCGTATACTAAAATATCTAAATGTATTTTTCCCGAAAGACAATCTTTTAATAATTGTTGAAGGTTTGTACCAAGTTCCATTCCTAGGGAAGGATGCCAGAGTACATTAATGCCGAAGTCTGTAATTAAGTCACAAATATTTGGTTCTTCAGCATTGAGAAATGATATGGTATTGCCAGAACAAGCTCCACCTTGAAGCCACAGTAGATTTATCATTGTTCCCTGATTCTTCTCTCTGTTATCTGAGGTTGAGATGGGATTCACGATAGAATTTGTCGTACCCTACTTCAACCTTTATGAAATTGTAAAGGATAAATAATGATGACTTTCTATATTTTATGAAATTTTTTATTATTGATTAATTGTTATTTTTATCGGGAGTTTTGTTGTTTTTGATACTTTATTTTCAATATTTGATTGGTAATAAAATAAAAAAAAATATAAAATAACTTATTTTAGATTTTCAGTTAGTGAAGAGTAATAAAAATATGAATAATTAACACGCTCAACTACTAATAATTATCAAAAAGGTTCCATGCATCTGTGTTAATTACTGAATAACTGAAGTACCAACTAAGTATAATATTAATACATAGTATTAGTATAAATCTTAAAGCTTGAATAAGGCCAGGGATTAAGATAGTAGGAGGAAATCCTGATACTAAGGTACAAGAATCTCGTCGGCTGTTGCTCAATATAGCACTACCCATTCAGGTTAGGACATTTTTCAATTCTGAAAGCCTTTAACAGTCTGCTATTCCCTGTTTCCTGTTCCCTGTTCCCTCGGTATTGTAAGGTATTGTAAAGTTTTAACACAAATATAGTCAAATATAGTCATTCATGTTAATCTATAGACATGAAACTCTCAGACTATGCCAAAAAAGCAGGAATAAGTTATCGAACAGCCGTATGGGTGGTGGAAACAAGGGAATTTAACAGGTTATCAATTGCCTTCTGGTACAATTATCATCACCGATGAGTACAATTGCTTGCCCAGATGTGATAGCTTGCATTTATGCAAGAGTGAGAGAGTGCAGAAAACAAAAATAATCTGGATAGAGAAGCTGAACGCTTAACAAATTATGCCATTGCCAGAGGGTATAAAATCTATAAAATAGTGAAAGAGATTGGCAGTGGTTTAAACGATCATCGAAAACAATTGGCGAAGATCCTAGTCGATCCCAACTATAATGTTTGAAAAGTCGAACATAAAGAGCGTTTAGCCAGATTTGGTACGAATTATATAGATATTCTGTTAAAAGAACTAGGTAAAGAAGTTGAGATTGTTAATTCAAGTGAAGACAAACACTTCTGGAGTTAATGGAAGACTTAATCGCTATTATTACATCTTTTTGCTCTCGAATTTACGGATTAAGAAGATCGAAACGAAAAACAGAAAATATCATAGCTGAGTTAAAATCTCAGGGAGGCAGATGAAGCTAGCTGAAAGACATATTATTAAGAGAGGACATCGATTTTGGACGGAGATCGATGATTTATCATGGTACTCCAAAAACCTGTATAACTCAGCTAATTATATCATCCGTCAAAACTGGCTCTATGGTCATGGCTATCTTAGTTATAATCAGATGGCATCTGTGATGAAAGAGACTGAGCAATATCAAGCAATGCCAGCCAAAGTAGCACAGCAAGTTTTAAGAGGATTAGACCGCAACTGGAAATCTTTTTTCCAGGCAATGTCTGGGTGGAAAAATCATCCGGAAAAATTTTTAGTCAGACCAAAAATACCTCAGTATAAAGATACAAAAAAAGGAAGAAACCTGCTAGTTTATACAATTCAAGCTATTAGTAAAGTAGCTCTTAGAAGAGGAAGGATCAAACTTTCAGGGACGGCAATTGAGTTCGCGACTCAAGTTGCTGAAACAGTTGCAGAAGTGAGAATAGTTCCTAAATGTGATTTTTATGTAATTGAGGTAATTTATGAAAAATCTGAACAGTTCTTAACTCCAACTGAAAAGATAGCGGCGGTAGATTTAGGTGTAGATAATTTAATGGCTGTAACTTCAAATCAACCGGAATTTATTCCTTTGTTGATTAATGGCAGACCGTTAAAAAGCATAAATCAATTTTACAACAAACGTGTAGCTCAGTTAAAATCTTTGCTCAAAGGAACTTCAAAAAGTTCGAGGCGAATCAGTAGGTTAACTCGATGTCGGTTACATAAGATAGATAATTATCTTCATCGTGCCAGCCGTTATTTAGTAAACCTGTTAGTAGAACTTGAAATAACGACTTTAGTGATTGGCAAAAATCAGGGATGGAAACAAAGGGTAAACTTAGGGAAAGTAAATAATCAATCATTTGTGACTATTCCCCACTCAAGATTAATTGACATGATAACTTATAAATGTCAATTAGTTGGAATCAAGGTGATTCTTCAAGAAGAATCCTATACGTCTGCTGCTAATTTTTTGAATGAAGATCCGATCCCAGTATACGGAAAAACAAGCGAAAAACCCCAGTTTTCAGGAAAAAGAATTAGGCGAGGTTTATATCGAACTGATGGAGGAATTCTTTGTCAGTCTGATGTGAATGGTTCTTACAACATTTTGCGAAAAGCATTCCCAAATGCGTTTAACCGCTATGGGATAGAGAGGTGCGTAGTTCACCCCAGGAGAATTAATCTCTCAAAGTAAAAGTGAAGGGAATTTCTGTGCCGGAAATCAAGTCTGTCTATATTTGACTATACTTTTACTAACTATTGTTCTTAATTAGAATAGGTTCAAGGTTGGCCCTACTGATAGATTATTTTCCTATAGGTGTAAGTAATTATGACTACTAACGATCCAAAAACAGTTTCTTTGGACAACCCTTCTACTGAAGAAGCGAATATTGACGAACTAACCGAAGATGAAACAACTCTTAGTTATATAGAAGAAATTGAGACTGTTATTGCCAATATGGCAGAAGAGCAAAAGGTAATGGTGGCTCAAAATGAAGCAGGCCATTTGTGGAAGTTTAAATATGGCACTGTGGATGTATATGTCAGACTGACTGGAGAAACTGATGATGATACTCTAACGGTTTGGTCTTATGTATTGAAGTTACCAGCCAAAAATGAACCAGAGTTGATGCGTAGGTTGTTACAAATGAATTGGTTATCAACTATGGAATCTCATTTTGCTATTGTGGATAATCAAATTGTAGTTGTGGCAACTCGTACTGTAGCAGAATTATCTCCAGGAGAAATTTCGCGGGCAATTACTATTGTTGCGACTCTTGCTGATGATAATGATGAACCTTTAGCTGAAGAGTTTGGGCAATGAAGTTTGGGCAATGAAGAAGATGATAGGGGCAAAAACAGAAGTTGATATCTTATCGGGAGCGAGAATGTCCAAAAAGTAATGGCGACTGCTATACAAGAAGAGAGGAGAAAATTTTTTCCCTCTTCAGTCCCTATCTTTCAAAGCTATCCCTTATAAGGAACTACTGAAAACCTTGTGGGGAGCAGGGGAGAAGGGATAAAGAGTATAGAAGCTAGGCAAAACTATTTATAATTCTCAAAAAAATGTATTTTTCTTTATACTTTTTCTTCTAAAAAAATTCTCAAATACCTACATATAACTTATCTCTTTTGTTGACATACTCCCAACGTTGCGCTTATGCGACAACGCGGAATTGTTCAGCCATAGAAACCCTGGCCGCTGGACATGACAGAGGTGATGTCCTCCCCCTGTGTTCGTTGAACTTACGCTCAATCACAAGGATTGTAATAAAATACCTCCTCGAAAGTCAAGGGGAGCCGAACATTTTATTTGTGGAGACGTCTAAGGCCAGTTTGGCCTGCCTTTCATCCCGACGCTCCCCTCCCCCCTTTCCAAGCTATGCTTTATAAACATCTTTCCTAACATAAAATTTGACACGCATAGACAAGTTATGTAGAAGTAACTCAAAGGCTTTTTTGGGAGAAAAGTATATTGAAAAGTACATTTTTTTGATAACTGCAGACAGAATTCTTCCTCCCCATCCTCCCCATTCTCCCCATCCTCCCCACAAGGTTTTCAGGAGTTCCTTATCAGGGATAGCTTTCCAAGGAGGATTCAGGAATGATCAACTATATTACATTTCTGTTAGGTTTTTTACCAAAAAATTAGGTCTAAAGTCTCCCCTTTCAAGGGGATGAAAAAAATATTTAGTTCAGTATTTCAAGCCTACGACTTGAGTCAGAGGTACTGATAACTGATAACTGATAACTGAAATGACCCACAATTTTAGTCTAGACACGCTAATATCATGTTTTGGCGACTCATCCCACTACTAACAACAACCGGAAAATTACAAATGGCAATAGATGAATGGTTACTACACCAACATCTCCAAGGAAAAATTCCACCAACTTTGCGCTTTTATACTTGGCAACCAGTCGCCATT
This sequence comes from Okeania sp. SIO3I5, assembly GCF_010672085.1. Lineage (GTDB taxonomy): Bacteria > Cyanobacteriota > Cyanobacteriia > Cyanobacteriales > Microcoleaceae > Trichodesmium. The sequence continues at coordinate 10,470 of NZ_JAAHHT010000010.1, read as the reverse complement.
TCTCTCGGTTATCATCAAAAACCCTATCCCGAATATTGGCAGAACTTAACTTGGCAAGGTACATCTGTAGATATTGTCCGTCGTCCTACTGGTGGGAGAGCAGTTTTACATCAGGGAGATTTAACTTATAGTCTAATAACTTCTGGTTTTCCTGGCAGTCGTATTGAGTCTTATCAAGCTATTTGTGAATTTTTAATCCAGGGGTGGCGATCGCTTGGCATTGAGTTAGTTTATGGCAGTGCGGGAAGAGGCTATATTAATAACCCAAACTGTTTTGGAACATCTACAGGTGCAGATTTAATCTTGCCTAATGGGACAAAATTAATCGGTAGTGCCCAACTGAGAAAAAAAGGGGCAATTTTACAACATGGTTCTATGATTTTAACACCCGATGTTGAATTTTTTAGTTATGTTTTTAAATCTGAAGCATCCCCCGGAGTTTCTGATGTTTCTACATCTTTTTCATCTGCTTTATCTGCAAATAATATGGGAGAAAATTTGATTAATCAGATTATTGAAGCGTTAATTAGAGCAGCTAGTGAATGTTTTAAAATTCAGTTAATTACTGAACCTTTATCAGAACAAGAATGGTTAGAAATCCGTAATTTTGCCAATACTAATTTATGATTGCTTTCCAACTTTTTATAACAGTGTAATTCATTTAACTAGACCACAAAATTATTTTACGGTAGGGAGTAGGAAGTAAGGAGCAGGAGAATACTTTTGTGTTGCTTGTACTGACTGCAGTCTATGTATAGTGAAAAGCACTGTAATTTATATTATTTCTATATTGGAAGTTGGAGAAAGAATAATAGGCCAAAATTTATCTTAATTGCACCCGTCCTTTAACAACAGAACGTAACAATCTATTAACACTACAACGCTCCTCTTCACTTATAGAATCATCCAACACAGCAGCCATAAGGCCATAACGGTCTGATTCAGTGAGAAAAGAATTTTCAGCAACAGAGGCCATAATTTCGTTAATTGCGCCTGGGAGTAATTGAACTTGAAACATAGGATGTACCTTGAACTCTATATTTATAATCATCTTAGATTTTTTGCCTTATAGTAGTGACTTATAGTTGAAGTCTAAGTGATTTTTCGATATTAGGAGAGTGAGTTGTTCTACAACCGCATAGTGAACTAGATAAGCAATTTTTGTGACTCATATCACCTTCCGTAGATGAGATTAAATACTATTTCTATCAAAAGTAAGCAATATCAGGATACTCAGTGATTCTACAACCGCATAGTGAACTAGATAAGCAATTTTTGTGCTCCATATCACCCTCCGTAGACTAGATGAAATATTACTTCTATCAAGAGTAATACCAAATTTATAAATGTTTGCTACAAATAGCTAGGGGACTTCTTAGGAGTCAGGAGTCAGGAGTCAGGAGTCTTATGGGAATGGGTTCAATACCATTTTTTAGGTGGTAAATTATCTTTTTTATCCAAGGGACATCTCCTGTAAAATCTTTTTATGACCCTTATCATTCGTAACATTCTTTTTTCATGCATGGTATAAGCAATTGCCTCAGTATTATAGAAAATTTTGTTCTTGCTTCATTTTGAGAATAAAGGAATTTTTCTCACAGACACTAATCACTAATATAGTAGTCGAAGCAAAGGTTAGGACAGTTATAACTCCTGTTTGCGGAGCATTTCCCTATAAGAAAAACCCTTTGATAGTCTCGTGTTCCCTGTTCCCTATTCCCTAGCCCTATACTTTATGACTTGAATCTCCAGGGACAACTTCTAGTGCATGAGAAAAAGCTCTTGAAGGGACATCTAGTCTGATGTTGCTTTGTAATGCGACATGATGAAGATTTTATGCTAACTACGATGCACTAGAGTGAAGTTGACAACTATTTATTAATATAATAAATCTATCTGTGGTGGAAAATTTGTTCATCGCAAGTCTAGCTGCTGCCCAAAAGTTATTTAAAAATGAGTGTGGGAAACAGTAAACTGGAATAATACAAATTTGAACAATTCCTTCTTGACAAATCTATTTAGAACTGCTATTGTAGCTGAGATTATTAAAGGCTTGCACCATAGCTCTATACCTGTAGAGCTAGTAACTATTGGCTATAATCTGTAATCTGGTATAATCTATAACTTACTCTAACTGTGGTCAGGTTAAAGAGTCTCTGCCCCTTAAGGAGCTGATTGCTAGTCTTAAAATCCCTGGTAATTTCAGGTAAATACTTACAAAAAAAGACTCTTGAATTGATACATTTCAAAAAATAGTTGATCATAAGAAAAAGGAAGTGATGAAAATGTATGCAATTAAGTTAGAGTTAAAGCTTAATAACAAGGAAAAAACCTTAATGTCTCAGTGTGCAGGTTATGCTCGCTTTGTCTATAATTATGGCCTTAATATGGTCAATGGAACCAAGGGAATGACCAAAGTAAATAAGCGAGGCCAAAAGGTTAATTTGAGTTATAACCAACGCATAAACGAGGCGAAAAAAGTCTTTACTAATTATGTGAAGAAACAGCCAGAATATGCCTGGAAAAATAACTACTCGTCTCGAATTTATCAAAGCGCTTTTCAGCATTTGGCTGAAGCATTTAAACGGTATAAAGAAGATACCAGCAAATATCCCAGATTTAAACGCAAAAAAGATCAGCAATCTTTTAATGTTTATGACGGTAATGGAAAGACTATAATAAAAGCTGGTAACTGTATTAAAATACCAACATTAGGGACTTTCCGATTACGATTACCAGTTCCTTATACAATAGCAAGTCAGACTTTTACTATTAGTAAAACAGCAGAAAGATGGTTTGTAAGTTTTGCAATAGAAGCCGAAAAACTACCAGTTCATCCACTATTAGATCAACGTCATCAAGAAGTTTTTGGTATTGATGTAGGCATTAAACAATTTGGAACAGTAGCTTCATTAAAAGAAAATAGCGTGATTGCTCTCCCCGATTCAATTAAAAAAGATCAATTAAAGCTGGCAATGTTTCAATGGCGTAATCGCAATAAACAGTTAGGCGGTAAGGGTAAAAAACCTTCTAAAAATGCGATTAAATATTACAAAAAGTTAGCAAAATATCATGCTCGTATCGCTAATATTCGCTCTGATTTTATTGAAAAGACTACGACGGATTTAGCAAATAATATTAAGCACGTTTGTCTGGAAGACTTAAACGTTAAAGGCATGATGCATTCTCGAAAGTTAGCAGCCAACAACAGACGGCCAGGGATTCTATCAATTCAGGGAACGATTGACAACCAAAATCGTTACCAATGGGGGAACTGTTGTATTAGCTGACAAGTGGTTTCCATCCTCTAAAACTTGTCATCATTGCGGTCATATTCATCAAGAGTTAACATTAAGCGATCGCATCTATAATTGTCCTCCGAAAAGACACAACAATAGACCGTGATTTGAATGCAGCGATTGTACTATCTCAATATGGGGAAGTTAACCAAAAAACTAGGGTAGGCTGTACCCGAATTTACGCTTGTGAACTAGAAGGAGCCGACTCCCTAGGTTGAAGCAAGAAGCAAGCATCAAAACTGGTAATTGCAAGGTTTATCCTACTGCAGGCCGGAATTGAGTAGGTATTGTACAGCAGTGTGTGTTTAACTGTGAACACTGCGGTTTCAGTAGGGAAGCGAGACCTAAATGCTAGGATATTCTCTACCTTAGGCGGTCAGTTCGACCGCGTGTGCTTGCGAACTGTATAACGCCGACGTTGTCAGGTTGAGGCAGGAATAGAACTGATTATAAGCACGAAAATCTTATGTTTATGTAGATAATCGTAGGTTTCTAAGAACGGTAATTAATGAATTGTGACACACAAGACAATTTATACATGGTTTGTGTAATACCAATTCACTTTAAAAATGTTACAAATAGTTTCAAACACCATAAGTGAAATAATTTCCTGAAACTATTGTAGCGTCAAAGTGGTGGAACCTATAAAATCATAATGCATGAATTTTGACTGTTAGATATGGGTCTTACATTCGTTCGAGGCTCGTTGCCTGCTGAAATGGAGACCTCAGAATTACGCACTTAATGCATGAATTCCGTGAAACGGTATAAGTTTTATTGTTGTTTTTACAGGAAAAATAAAATATGAGTAATGAAAATGCCCTAATGATTTCCCGTTGGGCTAACAAAGAGCAATGGGGATGGTCTTATGATTCCTATATCAGTTACGAAAATGGATTGGATTTTTTAAAGGCAATCTTAGTGTGTACCAAAGGCGATGGTGTTATTAGCGAAGCAGAACGTGAGTGGGTGTTAGGTTTTGCAGTTTCTCGGGAAATGCCTGAGTCGGTAATTAAGGAAGCGCAGGCGTACGATGCTAATGAAGACATTGCAGATATTCTATCCCGTAATCCAGTAGTTAAAAAAGGGAAAAAAGGCACGATCTATTGGGCAATAAAAGCATGTTCTGCAGATGCAGACTATAATGCAGAGGAAAAAGCTGCTATTAGAAAAATGGCAGGTTTAATGGAAATTTCTGAAGAGATAGTAGAAGAAATTGAGCAAGTAATTATTGAAGAACAGAAACTCAAGGAAAAACGAAACGCTCTAATTTATGATAGTAAGGTATTTTGGGAGTAGCTATAGCGAACATAAAGAATAAACTTCTAACCTCTACCTTTTGCTATAATTGCCAGTCAGTACAATTATCCAATAAAGGAAAAAAAAATGTCAGACTGGCAAATAATAACTGGTGGAGTAACAGCTCCCAAAGGATATCAGGCAACCGGAATAATTGCCGGATTAAAACCCTCTGGGGCACCAGATTTGGCCTTAATTTTATCAGATGTAGATGCGATCGCTGCTGGAGTCTTCACAACAACTCAAGTAAGAGCTGCTTGTGTAGATTATTGTCGCCAACGTTTAGAAGAGAAACCAAGTGCTAGAGCAATTTTGTGTAATGCTGGCCAAGCAAATGCTGCCACGGGAGATTTAGGTTGGCAGGATGCCGTGGAAAGTGCGACAGAATTGGGTAAAGCACTCAATATTTCTCCAGAGTCAGTTTTACTAGCATCCACGGGAGTCATTGGCAAACGAATTAAAATGGATGCTCTCAAAGCAGCTATTCCCGAGTTAGTCTCTACAGTTTCTACAGAAGGGGGGGAAGCAGCAGCAAAAGCTATTGTTACCACAGACTTAGTTACAAAGTCAATAGCTTTGGAAACTATGATGGGCGATCGCCCGGTTCGTATTGGTGGTATTGCTAAAGGTTCTGGCATGATCCATCCGAATATGGCAACAATGTTATCATTTGTTACCTGTGATGCAGCAGTTTCTCCTCAATTATGGCAAGAGATGTTAACTAGAGCTGTAGATCGCAGTTTCAATCAAATTACTGTTGATGGGGATACCAGTACCAATGATACGGTTATTGCTTTGGCAAATGGTCAGTCTCGGACATCTGCTATTACTAATATGGGAGCAGAAGCAGAAAAGTTGGAGGGAATGTTAACAGAAGTTTGTATTTATTTAGCCAAAGCGATCGCTCGTGATGGTGAGGGAGCAACTTGTTTAATAGAAGTTCAAGTGACTGGAGCATCTGATGAAACATCTGCCAATAAAATTGCCAAAACTATTGCAGGATCTTCTCTGGTGAAATCAGCTATTTTTGGTCGCGATCCTAATTGGGGAAGAATAGCAGCAGCAGCAGGCCGCGCTGGAGTCAAGTTTGAGCAGGATCAGTTACAGGTAAAGTTGGGAGACTTTTTGCTGATGGAGAAGGGGCAACCTTTAGATTTTGACCGAGCTGCTGCTAGGGAATATTTGCAGCAAAGGGCAAATGGAGAATATCTCAAGGATGATACTGTATTAATTACTGTTAAAGTTGGGGATGGTGTTGGCAGTGGTAAAGCTTGGGGATGCGACCTTAGTTATGACTATGTAAAGATTAACGCTGAATATACGACCTGATAAAGCAGAGTGTGGGGAGGATGGGGAATGTGGGGAGTCTCAGACATGGGAAACTGTGCATACAGCGATCATTAATTGCCATTGCTGCCATTTTATGCTTTTTGAATTTCCCGGCTTTTCTGCTTCCTTGTCCACTTTCCCCCCTTGTTTACCTTGTCTTACCCTATTATCTATTGTCAAAAACATACATATACAAGCTATTTGGTATCTTTAGCCTTTATCCGAAATTTTAAACATAAATCGCTTATCATAAAAAAATATCTTTGTCAAAAAATATCCTCGGTTAAAGATTTAGAGTAAGTCATCTAACAAAAATTTGTCTTATTTAATTTCAATAAAAATATAGACATTTACAGATAATTATGTTATTATACGCACATTTGAGGATATATTCTATTTCTTTCAGTGCGAGAATGTATGGAATTCGTAGGGTAACAAAGAAAAACATAGAAGCAGGACTCAGGAGTTGCTAAATGAAACTGGTTGAAAAACATATAATTAACTCTAGTCATTCTAGTTATCAAGAAATTGATAAATTATGCTTTTTATCAAAGAATTTATTTAATACAGTTAATTATATTGTCAGACAAGAATTTATCTTTAACCAGAAGTATTTAAACTCTGCCCAAATTTATCATTTAATTAAAGATTCTGTTGACTATAAAGCAATACCAAGTAAAGTAAGTTGTCAAATAATTAGATTAGTAGACAGGTGCTGGAGTTCGTTTTTTGCCTCTATCAAAGACTACTCAAAAAATCCTCATAAATATCTGGGAAAACCAAAATTACCAAGATACAAAGATAAGTTAAAAGGTAGGTGTGTGACGATTTATCCAGCCCAAGCTATTAGTAAAAAAGGTTTAAAAAAAGGATTCTTAGAACCTTCGGGAACAAAAATATCAATACCAACTAAAATTCAAGGAAAAGTCAATGAAATTAGATTAGTACCTCGTAACGGTTATTATATATTCGAGGCAGTCTATGAAGTTGAATCAGGAAAACCCCTCAATAATAATCGAGTGGCAGCTATTGATTTAGGATTGTCAAATTTAGCAACAGTTTCCTCAAATTTGAAGGAATTTCAACCATTTATAGTAAATGGGAAACCTTTAAAGTCAATTAATCAATTTTATAATCAAAAGAAAGCAGAACTACAGAGGAAATCACAAAAACAAGCGGTCGAATGTTTCAATTCAAATAAAATCCAGAAATTAACTACCAAACGTAATTTTAAGGTAGAGACATATTTACACCAAGCAAGTAGGATAATAATTAATAATCTTCGAGAAAACCAGATTGGAACTTTAGTAATAGGGAATAATAAACAATGGAAACAAGAGATTAATATAGGGAAAATAAACAACCAAAATTTTGTGCAAATCCCTCATCATAAATTTATAGAACAATTGAAATATAAAGCCGAATTAGAAGGCATTAAAGTAATTATCAACGAAGAAAGTTACACATCAAAAGCCAGCTTTCTTGATCTTGATAATATCCCTAATTATAGTCAGGGAGTCAAACATAAATTTAGTGGTCAAAGGATAAAAAGAGGTTTATACAAATCAAAAAATGGTTTGTTAATCAATGCTGACCTCAATGGCAGTTACAATATACTACGAAAGGCAGTTCCAAATGCTATAGCCGATGGAATAGAGGGACCTTTGAGTAATTCCATTCAGGATAACACCTGGAAAAGTGAGTTAAGTCATAAATATTTGTCTATAAACTTACAAACTCTAATAGTCAATTGTCAGCTATAATCTCTATCGATAGGGCAGCCAATTTCAACAAAAATTAGGCACTGATGGATAAAGTAGGTATAAGCAATAGTAGTATAAAAACATCAGATACTCAAGGTTCAGCTTCAGACGAACCGAGTAGCCTTCTCATTGTGCAGCTCAATAACAACTTGCAATCTAGTTCTCCCGTTAACTATCAGGGGGGTGACACTAGCTGAACAGACCCGCAGCCACATAAGGGTCTCTAGAGTGCAAGGATATTGCCAGCATAATCCTAATAATTTTTTGGTAAATATAACAACTGGTAATTAGTCATTGGATCAGAAGATTTCTAATCCAAAACTTATGATTATAAACCTATGCAAACTAGGACATCCCAGATCGAGGCTGTACTGATAAGCCTTGTTTAGCATTAACAAAACATAATTTTTTTTGAAAGTTTAAGTCAACACGGAATCCTTAGAACTTAATTTTTTGCAGTTCCGAGGAAATTAAATATATCAACAGAAATTCAGGTCAAATTACAGATTTATTTTATGAATGCTAGTCAGCTTTTAAGTGCGAATGAACTATTAGTTAGACACTCTAAAGGAGAAAGAAATTTTCAGGGAGCAAACCTAATTGCCGTTAATTTAGGTGCAGCTAACCTCAATCGTAGCAATTTAAGTAATGCTAATTTGAAAGATTCATATTTAGCAAAAATAAAACTAATCGGAGCCAATTTAAATGGTGCAGATTTTAGTCATGCTAATCTGTCTGAAGCCAAATTAATAGAAGCTAATTTGAGTGTTGCTAGCTTTACTAAAACCACACTTATTGCAGCCGATCTTAGTGGAGTAATTTTGAGTGGAGCAATTTTTTCAGAAGCTGATTTAACAAGAGCTATTCTAATCGGTACTAGCATGGTAGAAACTTGTTTACTCAATTGCTCAAAATTGACTAAAGCTAATCTAACAGGAGCTACTCTCAGTCGTGCTATTCTTAGTGGTGCCGACTTAACACAGGCAACTTTGAATCGGGCAATTATGAGTGAAGTGGACCTAAGTGGCGCTTTGCTAAATCAGACAAGTCTAATTCGAGCCTATTTACAACGGGGTAATCTCAGTGGTGCAAAACTGATCGAGGCAGATTTAACAGAAGCAACTTTAGTAGAAGCCAATCTTTGTGCTGCTGACTTAACTGGAGCAGACTTGCAAGGTGCAAATCTCAGTGGGGCCAATCTGAGTGGGGCAAATTTGATGGGAGCTAATCTACAGGGAGCAAATCTCAGCAATACTAATCTTAATGGTGTTGTTCTCCAAGAGGCAGACTTACAAGCTGCTGACTTAAGCAAGGCTAACTTACGAGGTGCTAATTTAAAAGCTGCCAATCTTTCAGGAGTAAGTTTATTAGAAGCTGACTTGCGGGGTGCTAACTTACAGAAGGCTAATCTTTATGGCGCTGGTTTATTATTAGTATCTCTCAAAGGTGCAGACTTAAAAGAAGCCTGTCTCTGTCGTGCTAACTTAATAGGGTCTAGTTTAAATCTTTCTAGTCTTCAGGATGTTTGCCTAAAAGAAGCAATTATGCCCAATGGTTCAACTCACCAATAGAACTAGAATAATTGTTAGGGCTAACTATGGCTAGTTAGCCTCAACAGCTAGATTTCAAAAAAGTGGTTAATTATTGCTCTGCTGATTAAATATAAAAGCATTTACAGATAAAGATTTTAGGCTTTTTAGAGTGAAAAAAGGTGCGACTTTTTAAGCAAGAGTCACCAAAAAGTTAGGATCAAAGGCAGAATAATTGCAGAAAAATCAAGGGATAAAATATCTATAGTCATTCTGAATAAGACTGGGACGAGTGTTTCTTTCCTTGAAAGGGTTTCAGCCAAAAAAGTGTTTCGTCCTTATTTGAAATGACTATAACTACCTTCCTCTAAATTCCCAGTTCCTCCTGACTCCTGACTCCTGACTTCTGACTCCTGCCATACATACTTTTTCAGCAAGCCCTAATTAGAAATTACTCATACTTCACAAATTCCAAAATTTTGTGATATAGTAATGAACTGGAGACCTTATCGGGTGGAGGTATAACCGCGCAGAATGAAACAATTGGGAACCCATCTAGTCGTTGATGCTTGGCATTCTCCCGCAGAACTGCTCAACGACCCTGAATGTATACGTCGCTCTTTAATTGATGCAATCTCGGCAGGAGGAGCAACTCTGATAGATTTATGTGTTCATCAGTTTAGTCCTCATGGAGTGACGGCAACGGCAACATTAGCAGAATCTCATATTGCCATTCACACATGGCCTGAGTTAGGTTACTTTGCTGCTGACTTATTCTTTTGTGGCCATGGTAATCCACACAAAGCTATAGAGATTCTACAAACCGCTCTCCAAGCTAAAGAGATGAAATTGACAGAGCTAAAGCGCGGTTTTGAACCTGGGATGGGAGTCCAAGATACTGCTACAACAAATCATCATGCTCAAAGTTTGACGCAAATTAACTTTAGCTAGTGGATAAACAACTAACTGAAGTTAATATCTAATCTTGTCATCCTAATATCTAAAAGCTGAAGGCAAGGCTAAGTTCTTACTTGTAGTCCTCTTCATAATAACTAGATTCGTGAGAAGAGAATCTAATTCCCACGGCTTCGGTCGTGGGATTATAATTATATTTCAGCTTAGTTTATTAGCTTTACACATTATTATATTTAACTTTCCTGGCGGGAAGTCCCGCGCTCTCCATCCCCCCTAACCCCCCTTTCCAAGGGGGGAGGGGGAGCGTCGGGATGAAAGCCAGGGCCAGGATTCGGA
>NZ_JAAHHT010000001.1:213824-234604 GCF_010672085.1 Okeania sp. SIO3I5 | reverse complement strand
CCTCCTCCCCATCCTCCCCCTCCTCCCCATCCTCCCCATCCTCCCCATCCTCCCCATCCCCCCCATCCTCCCCATCCTCCCCATCCTCCCCATCCTCCCCATCCTCCCCATCCTCCCCATCCTCCCCATCCTCCCCATCCTCCCCATCCTCCCCATCCTCCCCACCCTCTCCCTAAATATTCTCTGGCGACAAAGAATTAGCCCTGGGGGAGTAGGGGAGTAGGTAAGGAAAACATCCGTAGGGGAGAATTTTTTTGCCCAACTCTTGCCTTTCATGTCAACATGCATGAGCATGAAGAGCTGAAAACCAAGGTATTTCAGACATAAAATTACTCAAATCCTTAGAGACTGAATGCACAAGCAAAGATTAAGACGGCCAGAGTGCTTAATGTTCGGTGGGTGGGGTGCGAAAACTTAAATTTTGACTACGATTCACGGGTTATTGCCGCCTCACCCTCCCCACCCTACACCTGGATTTAATATTCCTTTTACAAACAGTCTCTTATCTAAAAATACTTTGAGATTTAATCAGCAAGCCCTAATTACTTAAATAAGTGTAACTGCTGAGACTTCTCTCATAATTTTGTAGCAACATTCGTGACTCTTTAATAGTAATTTTTTCTTCTTGTAAAGCTTGCTCAGTTTGACAACGAATACTTTCAACTAAAGCATCAGAATTATACTGAACATAATTTAATACTTCTGTCATTGTGTCACCTTTAACAACGTGTTCAATTTTGTATCCTGAAGGAGTTAATTTAATATGCACAACATTAACATCACCAAACAAGTTATGGAGATTACCCATTATTTCTTGGTAAGCACCTCCAAGAAACATTGCTAGATAGTAAGGTTCAAAAACAGAAGGAATTTCTGTGTGGGAATTTTCTAATGTTTGACTAACAGAATACTCCGAAGATTTATTACTAACTTTCAAAGGATGTAATTCTAATAATGATTTGACATCTCGTAAATCAATAAATTGGTCGATTTTTCCATCACTATCGCAGGTAAGATCGGCTAAAATCGCTCTTTCTGTAGGTTGTTCATCTAACCGATGAATAGGCATAATTGGAAATAACTGATTAATCGCCCAACTATCAGGAGCAGATTGAAAAACAGAAAGATTAATGTAGTAAATAGATGCCATGATTTTTTCCAGTTCTTCCAAATCATCTGGCACATATTCAGAGTCTTTTAGTATTTCTTGAATTTTCCGAAAACATCCCCAATATAGTTGCTCTACTTTGGCGCGATCGCTAATACTAAGATATCCAAAATTAAATAGACTAATAGATTCTTCTTTGAATTGAATTGCGTCGTGATATGCTTCCTGGAAATTATTTTTCTTAATTGATTGATAGGTTTCGTAGAGGTTTTGCAAAATTAAATGTTCGTCTTTGCTAATAACTGGTGGTTCTGCTTTCGGAACTTGACTAACTCCTAATACATCAAAAACTAGAACTGATTGATGAGATACAACTGATCTACCACTTTCACTAACTAATATTGGAGGTAATATATTTTTCTCTTCACAAGCTTCTTTAACTTCTGCCACAATATCATTAGCGTAGTTCTGCATATCATAATTTTTAGAAGCATAAAAATTGGTTTTAGAACCGTCATAATCAACTGCTAAACCTCCTCCTACATCTAAGTATTTCATATTTGCTCCTAGTTGAGCTAATTCCACATAAATTTGACTTGCTTCTCTAATAGCATCTTTAATCACACTAATTGAAGAAATTTGCGAACCAATATGAAAATGTAAGAGCTGTAAAGAATCTAAAATACCTGCAATTTTTAACTGATTGACAACTTGAATTATTTCGGGAATATTCAGACCAAATTTTGCCCTATCCCCTGTAGTTCCTGCCCAACGACCTATACCTTTAGTGCTTAGTTTTATCCTAACTCCCACCAATGGTTTAATATTTAATTTTTGACTAGCTTCTATTACTAATTGCACTTCTTCTATCTGCTCAATCGCAATTATTGCTGTTTTTCCTAATCTTTGAGCTAGCATTGCTGTCTCAATATATTCTCTGTCTTTATAACCATTACAAATTATTAGTGCATCAGTTGTCTTCAAAGTAGCTATAGCTATTAATAATTCTGGTTTTGAACCTGCTTCTAAACCAAATTTATGAGGTTTGCCAAATTTAACTATTTCCTTTATTAACTGACTATTTTGATTGCACTTAACAGGGAATACACCTCGATATATATTTTTGTATTTATAACGAGCGATCGCTTTAGAAAAACAAGCATTTAACCGTTCTATTCTATCTTCAATAATATCGGAAAATCTAATAATTAATGGTAGTCCTATATTTCTTTGTTTAATAGATTCAACAAGTTCATATAGGTCTAAAGAACCTCCTAGATCGCCTTTAGGAGAAACTGTAATATGACCAGCAGAATTAATTGAAAAATAAGGACTACCCCAACCGAGTATTCTATATAGTTTCTCACTATCTTCAATTCTCCATAATTTTTTTTCTTCAGAATTTATATGACTAATTTCTGTTTGTTCTGTTTGAGAGGTATTTATTGATAATTTCTTGTTGGAAATCTCAGAACAATTTTGATTTATAGTTGAGTGTAAATCCATTTTATTTTTAATTCTGATAGAGTAAAGTTGATACCAATTTCATAAACTTAAAACTTCACTTGTAAAAGTAATCTATAGCAATCCTCTAATATATTTGTGTATAAAAATCTTACCGCTTTTCGGGAATGGGGAATAGGCAATAGGCAATAGGCAATAGGTAAGAGTTTCAGAATTTATTTCTAGTTTTTGTATTGTTACAACCTATTGAGGATTGCTATATCAAGCTTGAAAGATTGGATTTAAAGTTATGTTTACTCTTACTTTAGGAAATTGGTATGAGATGATTTTAACTTAATCGGTAAAGAAAATTGGCGTGTCAAAAGATTTTCATCTTGTGAAGCACTCCAAAATGCTTGTTTTTCCCTCATCAAATCTTCCCATCCATCTCTGTGCAATGGAAAACTACAAACATTGTCATTCTCCGAAGCTCCTGAAAAAAATCCTGCGTCAAAAGATTTTCAGTTGCATTCTCAGCAAAATTCTGATATCTTAGTAATTAAATGGGGGTTTTTCGCCTATGCGCATGACTTTTTGTTCAACTAAATTTCCTAGTCAAGAGGCAATCAAAATATTCATTTTCTGAAGCACCAAATAATTGTTTTCCCTCATCAAATCTTCCCATCCATCTCTGTGCAATGGAAAACTACAAACATTTTCATTTTCTGAAGCACCCGAAAAAATCCTGCGTCAAAAGATTTTCAGTTGCATTCTCAGCAAAATTCTGATATCTTATATCTTAGTAATTAAATGGGGGTTGTTCGCCTATGCGCATGACTTTTTATTCAATCAAATTTCCTAGTCAAGAGACCATCAAAATATTCAGAAATTTTTATTGCGACTAGGAAAAATATTCATTTTCTGAAGCACCAAAAAATACTTGTTCTTCCCTCATCAAATCTTTCCATCCATCTCTGTGCAATGGAAAACTACAAATATTGTCATTCTCAGAAGCACCCGAAAAAATCCTGCGCCAAAAGAATTTAAGTTGGATTGTCACCAAAATTCTGATATCTTAGTAATTAAATGGGGGTTGTTCGCCTATGCGCATGACTTTTTATTCAATCAAATTTCCTAGTCAAGAGACCATCAAAATATTCAGAAATTTTTATTGCGACTAGGAAAAATATTCATTTTCTGAAGCACCAAAAAATACTTGTTCTTCCCTCATCAAATCTTTCCATCCATCTCTGTGCAATGGAAAACTACAAACATTGTCATTCTCATAAGCACCCGAAAAAATCCTGCGTCAAAAGAATTTAAGTTGCATTCTCACCAAAATTCTGATATATTAGTAATTAAATGGGGGTTTTTCGCCCATGCACATGATTTTTTATTCAACTAAATTTCCTAGTTACAGCATAATAAACCCGATTTCTTGTTTAGGAACAAAATCCTGACCAAATAGGTTCTATAAATCCTAGAAAAAAACTATAATGCTATAGCCTAAACTATGATTTGCTGCGTATTGTAAAGTATGACTATTAAGCAAATTTTTGAGGAGTATAAGTTTGGAACGCACCTTTATAGCGATTAAACCCGATGGTGTCCAAAGAGGATTTGTAGGCCAGATTATCAGTCGCTTTGAAACAAAAGGTTTTACCCTAGTGGGTCTAAAAATTATGAGTGTAAGTAAGGAACTAGCTGAAAAACACTATGATGTTCACAAAGGTGCGACTCGTTGGCCACTAAACTAGGAAACTAGGTATAAATGGCCGTTCCAAGTCAATACATGAGGACAACCTCGACTTGTGAATAACTCTTATTACCTTGGTGGTGAAATTCCATCTGCCCTGTTGTTGGGTTGACAGCATAGGCCACATTGGTGAGACTGAACATCAAACTGGTGAAGCTGGCCTAAAAGCGGGAAAATACCAGTTACCGAGGAACGATACCGCAAGCAAAGGCTAACAAGTGGACGAACAGGAAGGTAATCAAACTCTCGTGAGTGTCAGCCATTCCAAAGGTAGCTATGGGATGTAGGACGAAAGTCAGGGGGTCTTGAATAATCTTATCTTTGTGAGATTGTTAACAACCATATCGAACCCTCCGGGAGATTTTACCCCACTAAATTGGCCGTAAAAAGGAATAAGGGAACGAGGAAACCTCTCTAAAACACCTAAGAATATAGGTCGAAATCTTAGGAAGCCATTCAAGGTCAATCTGCACAGCGGTTGCAGGTCTTAGGGAGAGTAGGATTGGGTAAGAAGCTTACGAGCAGACGTACCCACTGTTAGACGTAATGTAAGGTAATGAGCAAGCGATGAATAAAGCTAAAACACTAAAAAGACGTTTAGGAAACCCTAAACCATTTTTAAGCGTGGCATGGGATACAGACGATATACCGAATCAAGTTAGTGTCAATCCAAACCTCAAAGGTCGAGATATCAGCTGGAGACGGGTTGAGAAGAATGTATTTAAGTTGCAAAAGTTAATTTACAGAGCATCCAGCCGTGGCGAAATCCGCAAGATGCGTAAATACCAAAGACTTCTGACCAAAAGTTATTACGCAAGGTTGCTAGCTGTTAGGCGCGTGACACAGGATAATCAGGGCAAAAAGACCGCAGGAGTGGATGGGATTAAAAACCTTCCCCCTATGCAGAGATTTAACCTTGCTTACCTTCTAAGCTCACGCCACCTCAAGGCAAGCCCCACCCGTAGAGTCTGGATACCAAAACTAGGGAGAGATGAAAAACGCCCGTTAGGAATACCTACTATGTATGACAGAGCCCTGCAAGCTTTGGTTAAGTTAGGTATGGAACCAGAATGGGAGGCACGCTTTGAACCTAACAGCTATGGTTTTAGACCAGGACGGTCAACACAGGATGCAATTGGAGCAATCTATGTCAGTATCAATAAAAAACCTAAATACGTTTTAGATGCTGACATATCAAAGTGTTTTGACCGAATTAACCATGATGCACTTTTGGGAAAAGTTGGTCAATCACCTTACAGACGATTAATCAAACAATGGCTAAAGTCTGGGGTATTTGACAATAAACAATTCTCAAACACTGTGGAAGGTAAACCACAGGGAGGTGTAATATCACCTTTGCTAGCAAACATCGCCCTGCACGGTATGGAAGAAAAGCTAACAAATTTTGCCAAGACCTTAGACATGAGAAATCACAAGGGTAAACAAATAAGCTGGCAAAAGAAATGCTCAAGTCTCTCCTTAATACGCTATGCTGATGATTTTGTTATCCTACATGAGGACATCAAAGTAGTGTTACAAGCAAAAGCCGTAATACAGGAATGGTTAAACCAGGTAGGATTAGAACTAAAACCAGAAAAAACCAAAATTGCCCACACCTTGGAAGAATATGAAGGAAATAAACCAGGATTTGACTTTTTAGGTTTCACAATCAGGCAATGGAGGAAAAAGTCAGCTAAACAAGGATTTAAAACGCTGATTAAACCATCCTCTAAGAGTATCAAAACTCACTACCGGAAAATGGCGGATATATGTGACTCTCACAAAACCGCCTCTACCAAAGCTTTAATAGCCAAGTTAAATCCGGTAATAAGAGGATGGGCTAACTACTTTTCAACCTTAGTCAGTAAGGAGGTATACAACAAAGTTGATGACCTCCTATGGAAAAGACTGTGGAGATGGGCAAGTAGAAGGCATCCAAATAAGTCGGCTAAATGGGTTAAGAAAAAGTATTTTCCCAAAGTTAAAGCCACCAGAAATTGGGAATTTAACGATGGCGAATATATACTAAACCGACACGACGATGTTCCTATTGTACGGCACATCAAGGTAAAAGGTAACAAATCCCCTTATGACGGCGACTGGACTTATTGGAGCAATAGAATCGGCAAGTACCCAGGCGTAAGGAAAGAAGTCACGACGTTGTTAAAACGTCAAAAGAATAAATGCGCATTTTGTGGACTAACCTTTAGGCCAAATGACCTGATGGAAATTGACCATATAAAACCAAGGTCTGAAGGTGGTGACAACACACTTAAAAACAAACAATTGTTGCACCGACATTGCCACGACAGTAGAACTGCATCGGATAAAAAGACATATCCAAAATTTAAGTCGCAGGACTTACCTGAAAATTATATATGGATTGACGATATGCTAACTCGCTTTGCAGGATGTGTCCATGACAAGGAACGTCTAGGAGAGGAGCCGTGATGAGGTGAAAGTCTCACGTCCGGTTCTGAAGACGAGTCGGTTTGGTAACAAACCGGCTTAGTTTAACAAAGACCATTTTTTCCAGGCTTAATACAATTTATTACGTCAGGCCCTGTAGTAGCAATGGTTTGGGAAGGTGAAGGGGTTGTGGCATCTGCCAGAAAAATTATTGGGGCAACTAATCCTTTGAATGCTGAACCAGGTACAATTCGTGGTGATTATGGAATTAGTGTTGGCCGTAATCTAATACATGGTTCTGATGCGATTGAGACTGCTCAAACTGAAATTAGTCTTTGGTTCAAAGATGAAGAGTTAGTATCATGGCAGCCTACCTTAACTCCATGGATTTATGAATAAGTAGAGAAATAGAGAAAATTTTTCTTGTCTCAAATACCTATAGGTTAGCTCTCTAAATCAGGGAGCTAACTATGGTTTACTGGAAAAGTCTTTTTAAGGATTAGGGGAGTGGAGAATTAAAGGAGATAGTTCAGATATGAAAGTCAAAGTTATTTTTCTGCAATTATTCTGCCTTTTATGCTAACTTCTTGCAGCTCTAAGACATTGAAAACCTGGCAGTTTGTTTTACCTAAAAAATGCTTGAGCCTTTATCTGTCAATACTTTTAGATTTAATCGACAAGCCATAACTATTTCAAAAC
Source organism: Okeania sp. SIO3I5 (assembly GCF_010672085.1). Taxonomy (GTDB): domain Bacteria; phylum Cyanobacteriota; class Cyanobacteriia; order Cyanobacteriales; family Microcoleaceae; genus Trichodesmium. The sequence goes on along the minus strand of NZ_JAAHHT010000001.1, from coordinate 227,189 downwards.
TATATTGAATATGTCATTTCAGTTATCAGTTATTAGTTGTCTAAAGAAGTAAAAAATTTAATTTTTGTTACAATTTGAAACAAAAATAGCCTGTGAATTAACAGATTATATGTAAAATATGAAAAATTAACTGCAAAGTAAACTACAAAAATTAGGAGTTTTGAATCATGCCTTTATCTGATACCCAAGTGTTGGTTGCTTTAGTAATTGCTCTAATCCCAGGAATTTTAGCATTCCGACTCTCAACTGAGCTTTACAAGTAAAACCATGTTAATCATAAAAAGCTAATATCTAAATCTGTCCTCATAGTTACTTCTTAACAAAATAAGGTTTTGGCTTGTTGGTAAAGTCAAGTATTATTGAGAAGTTACCACAGTAAAAACTGCTGGGGGCAGATTTTTTTAACTTCCCCGGCGGGAAGTCCCGCGCTCTCCATCCCCCCTAACCCCCCTTGGAAAGGGGGGAGGGGAGCGTCGGGATGAAAGCCGGGCCAGGGAGTACGGTTCTATAGTTATATTTGGCTATAGCCATTGACAATTATATACATAGCCATTATAATAATAAGCTTATAAATCCAGGTAGATTCTACCATGCTACTGAAATATAAGTACAAGCTCAAGCCACATAAGAGTCAAGCGGTAATTATATCTAACTGGTTGTCCATGGCGAGAAATCAATATAATTACCGTTTAGCTGAAAGGTTAAACTGGTTTGAAGCCACGCGCGCACCAGTAAACTCTTGTCCTCTTAATGTTTCAGTAGTACCAGTAAGCCAGATTTATCAACACATCCCTGAATTTAGAGTACAAACACGGGATGGCAGAAAAAAGGACATTTTTGGTAATCCGATCACAAAGAAAGGGGATAAGCACCCGAATATAGTTAATGGTTATGTTTTGTGGGAGAGAGTTCAACTAGCAGATTTAGCACAAACCAAAAAACTCTTCCCTGAATACAAGTCGATGCACTCCCAGGTATTGCAAGATGTGATAAGCGCGCGTACAAACTACGATGGATAACTTGTGCCTTACCCGATCAAAACGGTAAAACCAGTGGTAGACCTAAATTCAAGGGAAAGCATTACTATAATTCTTTTAGTTATCCCCAGTTATCAAACACCAATATTGTCAAAAATGCTAATGGTCGGTATTGTGTCAATTTACCAAAGATTGGCTTAGTCCCTTTAGTATTCAATCGCCCAATACCAGAAGGATTCAAAGTCAAGACAGGCACTGTGATTCGTGAAGCAGATGGTCTATATATTAGCTTAACGATAGAAGATAAGACTGTACCTGTAGAGGTTGCAGAAATTCAACCCAATGCAAGAAAACTCATGCATGTATTGATTTAGGATTGCTGCACTATGCTGTTACCAGTAAAGGTGAATTTATAGAAGTCTCGAAGTTTTTCAGGTCCTCTGAACATCGTTTGTCTAAACTACAAAAAAGATTAGCTAAAAAAACAAAACATTCTAAGAGTTGGAAAATTCTCAAAGGTAAAATTCGATCACTGCATCAACTAATATCTAGACAAAGATTAGACTGGCAATTCAAATTAGCTTATCATCTGTTTTCGGATGTAAGTGTTATTTTCTTGGAAGACTTACAGATAGCTAATTTAGTTAGACGTTGCAAAGCAAAGTTAGGAAATAATGGTCAGTTTTTGCCCAACGGTCAATCAGCAAAATCAGGATTAAATAAGTCTCTACAAGATGCAGCGTTTAGCCAGTTTGTTCAGATTTTGGAGTATGTAGCCTGGAAACTTGGCAAAAGAATTATCAAAGTAGACCCCAAAGGTACATCTCAACATTGTTGGGAATGTCTGAATAAAGTCTCTAAAAGTTTATCAGAACGCTGGCATTCGTGTCCTCAATGTGGACAGGAACTAGATAGAGACCATAACTCAGCACTTCTAATACAAAAAATAGGATTATTATCAACACAGGAGGAGGACATCACTTCTGTTAAAACTGCGGTCAGGGCTTCCTTGGCTGAAGAATCCCGCGCTCTCCCGTAGGGGAGCGTCGGGAGTATGTCAATGGAATACTGATAATTATGGCTTGCTGAAAAAGTCTTTTTTAAGGAGTAGCTAGGGACGTTGCATAACAAAAATGCGAACGTCCGTACGGGAGTAGGTAGGGACGTTGCATAACAAAAATGCGAACGTCCGTACGGAAGTAATTTTTTTTGCCCAACAATGCGCCAAAAATGCTAACATGCATTTTGATGAAGAGTTGAAAACCAAGGTATTTCAGACCTAAAAAGGCGCTAAACTTTTATTTTTCAATGCTTTTAGATTTATTCAGCAAGCCGTAATTAAAGAATCTATATATCATATCAAATCCAATTAAACAACCTCACTATCAATTTAGTAGTCAGTAGTCGTAGGGACGATTCGGGAATCACCCGTACAGTAGAAGAGACTAAGCCACTTATTTCTACCCATTGTCAAGAATTTAAAACTCAACTGCCTACACACCTTATGTATAACTCTGTAGATGCGATTATTGTATGTGCAATTAAAAGGACCTGATATAACCCATCAAGATAATTGTAATAGAATTACAGTTAATATTAACCAATTATCTATCTAAATTTGGCATTGCTGAAATCAGGTATAAAATTCGTATCCCAGTAAGATTGATAGAAAGGGAAAAAGCTGTTTTGAATAATGAATATTAAAAATAATACAATCATTCAGTAACACCCTGATTTTTTTTATTACTTAAAATAATAACTATCTTAGGTTTCTTTTAAACAAAATTTTCTGGTGACTAAAAATTAATTTTGTCAGTAATTAATCATTTATTTATCAGAGATAGATTAATCTACAAAATAGAAGTATTATAATTGATTAAGTTATCCAAACAAAAGTATGCAAGCTACTAAACCAGTTCAATTTTCACCAGTTTCTCAGAGTCAGCCCATTCAAGTAAAACCTAAAGTATTCTCTAAACAACAAAAGTCTACTTATCTAGTAGGAATAACAATTGAAAGTACAGCTAAATTATTAACTAATATCTTACTTTCTCTTTGTGTAACTTCAGCTTTGTTAAAATTGTTGCCTCATTACCAATCTATTCAAGAAAAACTACAAGTTATTGAATCTGAAATTGAAGCTACAACTGATAGATTAAATAATGAGAAGGAAAAATTTAGTCGCTATTTCGATCCTAGTCAAGCTAAGACTATTATGCAGGAACAAAGTAACCGAGTAGACTCTCATCAAATACCTATAATTTGGCTAGAAGATAATGGTATTAAACCAAGTTCAGAATCTACACCCTCTCCATAGTTATTATGTAAAAATTCAGCTATTATAATTTAGCATTTCCTGGGTAATGCTATGCTTTCATGTCGTGTAGCATTCTACGGAAGATGAAAAATACAGGTTGTGCCGTAGCAAAACAGTTTTTGAACATAATAACTTGACTTTGGTTTGCTGATGAAATTTTTATGAATCATTATAGTGTCGGGAAAAAGATTTTTCATTACAGAAAATTTATCTGGTTTTCCTGAATTTATTAGAAATAGTATGCTGTCAAAGTATCTCCGAAGCTCAAGAATTAGAGATTCGACATAATATTAAATAGGGCTTGGTAATTAAATCTGAAAGTGTTTATAGATAAAGTTTTTTGCCTTTTTGAATACTTAAAAAGTCGGGAATTTTGAGTTTAAAAGCCTCAAAATATTAGTATGTAAGACAAGAGTTTGACAGATAAATTGAGGAACAATTCTAACTCTTACCTCCTGTAAATTCCTATTTATACTGACTATTACAGCAAAAATACTTTTGAGAGCAAACCCTAAATAGACATCTCCGATCATCAAAAACCAAATCAATTATCCTACAGAAATAATCAATTATTTACCCCTAATATCAAATCCGGTTGAATGATTATTATATAGTTGGGAAAGATATAGAAATGGGGGGATGGAGAGATTGAATACAGAATTATAAACATACACTCTATAATCGGATTCTATATAATCCCTACTCCCTACTACCTCTTTTATGAAGATGTCTAAATAAATAATATTCCGATCTTAGCTACTCTTATTCCGGCATACTCAAGCTACATTTGCTAATACAAATTGAGATGTTATAAGTTCTACTGCAGCTTGATATTGTTTGTCAGCTTCTGTGGTAATTTGGTTAGGTAAAATCGGCTCTTGTTTAACCACAACATCAGGAATAATTCCCTGCTTATTAATATCTTTATGGTTTGGCGTTTCATACTTAGCAACGGTAACTGCTAATCCCGAACCATCAGATAAATCAAACAAAGATTGAATTAAACCTTTGCCAAAAGTTTTTTCACCTACAAGCATTGCACGACCATTATCTTGAAGGGCGCCAGCTAAAATTTCACTGGCACTCGCAGTACCCTGATTAGTTAATACAACTAATGGTGCATTAGTTATCGCAGGACCAACAGCCGAAAAACTACCAAGAACTCTTTGTCTATTGACAGTGTAAACAATTGTACCTTCATCTAACCACAGACGAGCAATTTCTACACCAGCTTGTAAGAGTCCACCTGGATTATTGCGTAAATCAAGTATATAGCCAATAGCTCCCTTCTGTTCAAAACTCTCTACTGCTTGGCTAATTTCTGTAGTAGCATTAGCATTAAATTGACTCAGATGAATGTAACCAATTGGTTTTGTTTTTTCAGAATCAGATTTTAATTCAGCATAGACTGGGTTAATCTCAATTCGCTCCCGAATTATGGTAATGTCTTGGGGTTGGTCGTTACTGTCTTTCAAAATTGTCAGTATCACGGAAGAACCAATAGCACCACGCATTTTATTTGCTGCTTCATCCAAAGTAAATTCTGTGGTAGGATGGCCATCAATTTTAACTACGCGATCGCCTGCTTGGATACCAGCAGTTTCAGCAGGAGAACCCTCTAAGGGAGATATGACTATTAGTTCTCCTGTTTGAGAGTCTAGGGCAATTTGTAAACCTACTCCTGTTAATTCTCCAGAAGTATCGACCTGCAAATTACGGTATTGTTGTGGTTTGAGAAGTCTTGTAAAGGGATCTCCCAGAGTTGCCAACATTTCCTGAATGGTACTATAAGTATCTTCTCGGTTTTTCAGAGGTCTCTTAATCAGATTTTGACGCATAAACCACCAGTTCTGATGATTGAAAGAATCATCGACATAAGCTAAATTAACTATCCTCCAAGCTTCACCTAATAAGCTTTGTTCTTCAGTCAATGCTGCTGCGGAGGATGTCCAAAGTCCCAAAGTCAAAATTATTGGGAATATTAATAGAAGTGCAATTTGGAAAAATCTTTTTTTCATAAAACAAAAATATTTATAGTTAGTAAAAGTATAGTCAAATATAGACAGACTTGATTCTATTTCAGAAATCCCCTTCACTTTTACTTTGAGAGATTAATTCTCCTGGGGTGAACTACGCACCTCTTTATCCCATAGCGATTAAACGCATAAGGGAGATGCTTTTCACAAAATGAATTTTGTAAGAACCATTTACCGAAATAATTAATAATTAATAATTAATAATTACCTCTTCTTTTTAAGAATAAGATTGGGGTAAAAGGAATTTTTTTCTTTTTTTATTCTTGAAAAAAGAGGCTTTCAACCTTGATTTTTCGGTAACTTATTAAATAAATACGCTTAGGGGTTCTATAAAGGTTTTTGGACTGCCATGATCGACGATCTATCTCAGCCCAAAATCAATGTCCTCTCTTCATAATAAGTCTTTCAGCTACCTTCATCAGCCTCTCTGAGATTTTAACTCAGCTATAATCTTTTCAGTTTTTGTTTTCAGTTTTTGGTTTCGCTCTTCATTTCTTTTTTACTTTAATTAGGGTTTGCTGATTAAATTTTAAAGCATTGACAGATAAAGGTTTTAACCGTTTTAAGTCTTGAAAAAGTACAAGATTTTTGCTCCTTAAAGCTCATGCATGTTAGGATGAAAGGGTTGACAAGAGCCGAAAAATCAAAGGATAACTCTTCCTTCTGCCTCCTCTAAATTCCTTACTCCTCCTGTCTCCTGTCTCCTGTCTCCTGACTCCTAGCCTCACCCATAAAACTTTTTCAGCAAGCCCTAATTATCTTTTTTGAATTTGGTATTAATGATCGACGATTTCTAATTGGCCAATATTTTAGTAGTTAGATAAACTTTTGATTATAAACGAAAATTATATAAAATATCAAACTATACAAAAATTGCGACCTTAATATGAAATATATCTACAAATTATGTTAAATTTTTTTACTATAGGGTAGGCAAGGATAAATATTTGCTTTGTCAAATAGTAGACTTGCTGTTTGATTCCTTCGTGAGTCAGTATGATATTGTCTTGCTGATTTCAGGATTGATGTGAGTATCCTTTCCTAACTACCCAAGAACTTAATTCGTTAATAAACAGCTATATTCATTTAGGATTTTTGGCTTCATGTTCTCAAAACAGGTAACTGATTCACCCGCTTATAAGTGGTTTGACGAACGCTTGGAAGTTCAAGCGCTTGCAGACGACATTTCTAGCAAATATGTTCCACCCCATGTAAATATTTTCTACTGCTTGGGTGGAATTACTCTAATGTGCTTCCTGATCCAGTTTGCTACTGGATTTGCCATGACCTTCTACTACAAGCCAACAGTAACAGAAGCATTAGCATCAGTCCAATACATTATGACTGAAGTTAACTTCGGTTGGCTAATTCGCTCTGTCCACCGTTGGTCTGCAAGTATGATGGTGTTGATGATGATTCTTCATGTTTTCCGGGTTTACCTTACAGGTGGTTTTAAGAAGCCTCGTGAATTAACTTGGGTAACAGGGGTAGTTATGGCCGTAATTACTGTTAGCTTTGGTGTAACTGGTTATTCCTTACCTTGGGACCAAATTGGTTACTGGGCGGTCAAAATTGTGTCTGGTGTTCCTGATGCAATTCCATTTGTTGGTCCATTTATTGTAGAACTCATGCGTGGTAGTACAAGTGTTGGTCAAGCAACTCTAACTCGTTTCTACAGTCTTCACACTTTTGTACTACCCTGGTTAATTGCAGTATTTATGCTCTTGCATTTCTTAATGATTCGTAAGCAAGGTATCTCTGGACCTTTGTAAATTAAGCTGTCATTAATTAGACACTAGATTTCACATTAAAACTGAGTTTGAAGCCTCCTCCTTCTAGTGATACTTTTGCTACGGTAAGTATATTTAGTCGCCGGATATACTTCGGAGACTATAAATTGATGCGGGGAAAAGCGTTAGACTACTGCCGTAGGAGTAAATGAAACGTCAAGCTGCCGACTAACTAAGGTATGGTAGAATCTACCGCGCTTCAGCTCGGAGAGAATGTCAACTATCACGGAGAAAAGAACTATATATGTCCACCCTGAAAAAACCGGATCTGAGCGATCCTCAATTAAGAGCTAAGTTAGCTAAAGGTATGGGTCACAATTACTATGGTGAACCTGCTTGGCCTAATGATTTGCTCTATGTATTCCCAGTAGTAATGATGGGTACATTGGCTTTGTGTGTAGGTTTAGCTGTACTAGATCCTGCTATGGTTGGTGAACCAGCAGATCCATTTGCTACTCCTCTGGAAATTTTGCCTGAGTGGTATTTCTGGCCAGTTTTCCAAATTCTGCGTACTGTACCTAATAAATTGTTGGGTATTGTGGCAATGGCTTCTATTCCTTTAGGATTAATGTTGGTTCCTTTCATTGAAAATGTCAATAAGTTCCAAAATCCTTTCCGTCGTCCGTTAGCTACTACTGTATTTCTATTTGGTACTGCAGTGACTCTATGGTTGGGTATTGGTGCTACTCTACCAATTGATATATCTTTGACTTTTGGTCTGTTCTAAGATTTGAATTTTTAAACTTTTACACCCCTTTGTAGATTTTCTTCATAAGTGCATTTGTATTTATAGAAATGTATTTAGAGAAATTCTCAGAGGGTGTAAATTTTTTTTTAAATTCTCATACAGTTGAGCAAATTTGACAAATTATACCAATTTAATAAATGTTTGTTACAAATGGTAGGAACGTTTTTTTCAATGTATCTATGGAAGAAGGAAGAATAAATATTGAATAAAAAAGGTAAAAATGTATAGATATAGCAATCTAAAAGGGATTTAAGAAGCTTTTTTTAAGGGTTGTACTGCATTGTAATGGTGAAATTTTTATATCCAACACTCCTCACATCCTACACTTCCCACACTCTGTCTACCATCACTATTATAAACCACGACCTTTTTAAGTATTTCCCATGAAGATGCACTTTTTATAGCATTATTTTTTCAAGCAGGTATTATAGTATTTTTTTAGGTAGTCATGTAGATGATTGTGATTTATTGTGGAGAAAGGGAACACTTAACTATTAACTGGGAACAGTAAAATACCTTCAATTCTTATGAAAATTTGACTTTTTTTAGGATATCACTACTTGTACACCACTACCAATTTTTATTAGACTTCAATTTAGTTTTCAGGGAATAGGCAATAGGTAAAATAATTGTTTTGATTTTTATAATAGTTCTATTGTTCAAGAATTTTAATTAAAATTAGACTTAATTTTGATATATCCACTTAATAGGGTTTTAGTTGTAAATCAAGTGATAGATTTTTTAAACCTTTTTGTTTTGGAGAAACTTGTTGTAAGTTTTTCTGTTAAGATGTTAAAGTGTTGCTTCAAGCCTATAAATTTTGAACTTACTCACATTTTTCCAAAAAAAATATAGAGCTTCTAAAAGAGATGTAATGAATTAACAAAGGAATCAGGAAAAAGCGATTACTAGGAAAATTGATCAATGAAAAATTAAAATATTTTTTGGAGATGAGGAGTAATGAGTAGTTCTGGTAAGAAATGAAATAAAATTTGGATATTTCGTAATAATTGATAACTGAATATTAGGAAGTGTGGAGAAAGAAAGATAATCTAAAAACTCGGAGATAAAATTGGCTAAAAAATTCAATCAAAAAAAAGGAAATATATTTGTTTTTCTAGAAATTTTATCTTGTGAAGGTGGCATTCAGTCTTATGTAAGAGATATTTTTCAAGCTTACCAAGACATAACAAATTCTGCAAAACCTGATGACTCCTTTCTAGAATTAGATATCTTGTTACTAAGAGATGGTAAAGATTGTGAAAATCCCTATCAGTCGAAGAGTCTAAATTTCTATTATTTTAAAAGTCAGTCTATTTGGTTAGGGAGATTAAAGTTAGCTACAACATTACTGTGGTTTTTAATAAAAAAAAGACCCCAACAGGTTTTTTGTGGTCATATTAATTTAGCTCCATTGGTGCAAATTTTGTGCGTACCTCTCGGCATTCCCTATACAGTTTTAACTTATGGTAAGGAAGTATGGAAACCACTACCAAATAAATATCAACAAGCATTAAAACAAGCAACTAAAATTTTAACTATTAGTCGTTATAGTCGCGATCGCTGTTGTGAAAGTAACCATTTAGACCCACAAAAATTTCAATTGTTACCTTGTATGGTGGATGGGGATAAGTTTATTCCTGGAGTTAAACCGATAGATTTGATTGAGCGTTACAATCTTCAGGGGACAAAGGTATTAATGACTGTAGCTAGACTTTGGTCGGGAGACCCCTATAAAGGTGTTGATGTAACAATTCGGGCGTTACCAGCAATACTACAATTTTTCCCAGAAGTCAAGTATTTAGTAATTGGACGTGGAGATGACCAACCTCGCTTGGCCAAGTTGGCTCAAGATTTGGGAGTAGGGGAAAAAGTGGTATTTGCAGGATTTGTGCCCACAGAAGATTTAGTTAAACATTATCAGGTAGCTGATGCTTATGTGATGCCTTCTCAGGAAGGGTTTGGTATTGTTTATTTGGAGGCAATGGCCTGCGGAGTACCAGTTTTGTCTGGAGATGCGGATGGTTCGGCGGAACCTTTACAGGATGGAAGGTTAGGATGGCGGGTGCCTCACCGAAATCCAGAGGCAGTAGCTAATGCTTGTATAGAAATTTTGAAGGGAGAGGATAAAAGGTGTGATGGTCAATGGTTGCGAGAGGAAAGTTTAAAGATTTTTGGTAAGGTGGCTTTTACTGAAAGAGTCAGACAACTTTAAAATTTATAATTAGGATAGTAATTAATTAATAATTAATAATTAATAATTAATAATTATCTCTGGTTAAAACCATCGGATTGAAGAAATTTTTCCTTCAGTGTGATAATTATTTAATAATTCACAGCTAATAGCTGGATGCTTACGAATAAAGTTTATTAGAGGAGATAATTAAGTGAATCAAGGGAACTCAAAAATATTTAAATTAACTATGTCTAGTATTGGTAATTGGCTAATTGTTTTAGCTATTATTTGGTTACTAGGTTCTGTAGGTTTGGGATGGTTAGTTAATTCTATTTTGATATTATTTGGTTTTATTTTAATTGCACCTATTGTTGGATTTATTGGTTTGCGTTGGTGGTTAAATCGCAATTTAATTATTGATAAGTGCCCTGTTTGTAGTTATGAATTTACTGCTTTAAATCAGACTCAATGTCAATGTCCTAGTTGTGGAGAACCTCTTAAGGTTGAAGCTGGTAGTTTTAGTAGGTTAACTCCTCCTGGTACTATTGATGTTTCGGCAGTGGAGATTAATGCAAGACAAATTGAAGATTAAAGGTCTCAAATAGAGGGAATAGGGAATAGGGAACAGGGAACAGGTAGAAAAAATTTTATAGTCAAAGAGTGATCGTCAGTCTATATTCTAACTAATTCTTTCTTAGGTATATAAAAAAACTCACTCTAAATGCTGAAAGCTGACTGCTAATAACTGAATGTTGACGGATTAAGTATTATTTGCCAATAAATAAATCTGTAATAAAAGGTATATGATCTGAACCTAATTCTGAACTTAAATTAGATTTTGTTTCAACATTTACAACTTTAACTTCTGAACTGATTAAACAATGATCTATTGGAATTTGAAAAAATCTAGATAAAATAGGATGTAAAATTGTATAGTTATTAATTTTTTTTGCAGGCTAAGTAGGCAGAAGACCCAAGCCTAAACGACTATTTCTTAACCCAGTTTGACGTTCTAATTTTTGATAGTAAGGAGACTATATAGTTGTATTCAAATCTCCTGTCAGAATAACTGGGTCATTTAATTGTTGAATGTATTTAGCAAGTTCTTCTAAGATTTGATTCCGTTTTTTGAAGGTGCTTATCTTGACAGGAACGGTGGGATGGGTTGCTATTAAGTTAATGACTTTTTGATTAATATTAAATTCAGTAATAATAGTAGGTCTTTTCAGTTATCAGTTATCAGTTATCAGTTATCAGCCTTTTCAGTCATCACTACCTCTAGCTGTTTGCGTAGCATTCCGTAGGAAAGCCAGAGGCTTGATATATAGACTCTATACATCTTTGTTGAATAAAACATCATGCTTATAGTCGAACACCACCCAATAAATTAAACATATCACAAATTTTGAACATTGACAATCTCCCATTATTTTTTTGCGTTTTTTTTTGGAGCTTTTGAAAATGAAATATATTGTTTTCTATTGCCTTGAGAAAATTAGAAATCTTGCTATTAAGTTTACTGACACAGCTAATGAATGGGTGTGCATTATATCCTTGGGGTGGGGGCGGGTTTATCTAATAATTTGTAACACTATTAACTTAATGCGGAACCCGTCCCTACTATTGCAATATTTTAGGTGCGTCACGCCACTACTTAACTTATTAACAATGTATTAAAACTTAAATTCGAGGTAGTTCTCTTGGAGTCATAGATGCCATAGTAGATTTATAGCACTACGCCTTTATAGTTAGGATAATAAATAGGAAAAGAAGAATGTCCTAAGATACTTGCGCAGTTCTATGATGAGAAAAACTCAAGTATAGGAGTAAGATTTGATGAACTCCCACCATTTACTTCTTCAACAGTTAGATAAACAAGAGCAAAAAGAATTTGAAATTTTGGCTCACTACCTCATACCTCTTGGGTGGAAGGATAATCTTAGTCATGCTGATTTTGCAAAACTCTTAAGTAGTTATAATTTCCTTGAAATTGATAATAATTATGCAGAAAGAAGGTTAAAAAAATTTCAAAAATTTGACTTGATTGAGATTAAAAAAAATTCAACTTCTCCAACAAATGGTGAACGAGGAAAGCGACTAGCTAATACAATTATTTTGAAGTCTTTTGCTTATCAAGGTACTTTACCAACGGGAATAGTTCCTTTGGATTCTATTTTATATATAAAACGAGATGCTGATGAAAAGTGTCTGCGAGAATTAAGTTTAGCAAGAGATGTAAGTCAATCTGTTCCTTTTATTAGAGTAAAAGCAGCAAAGGGAATGGGAAAATCTTCTTTATTAGATAGAATTAGTCATTTTTTAGAAAAGGAAAAAAAGGGAATTGTTGCTCGTATAGATTTGGCAACGGATGCTTTTGGAGATAATACTTTGAATGACTCAGAAAAGCTGTTTCGGAGGTTTACAGAAGAAGTGGCAACAGCCTTTAGTAAGTTAATTCCAGGTTTTCAAGGGGTAGACTTAGAAACTGTCTGGAATAAACACAAAACTTCTGGTAAAAATTGTACGGATTATCTGGAAGAATATATTTTTAAAAAGATTGCTGAAGTGCCAAAATTTTCGGAAACGGGAAAAACGTTATTAATAGATGGTATTGATTCAATATTAGGTAAACAGACTCAAACTGATTTTTTGCTGGTATTAAGAACTTGGAATGAGGAAAAAATGAAGTTGGTTGACAGTCGAAAAGTTATCTGGCCTAGTATGGTAATTGCTTATTCAACTGAACCATATCCTGATGCTAATTTTAAGGGTTCTCCGTTGCAGAATGTAGGTACTCCTGTAGAACTTTTAGAATTTACACCAGAATGTGTTTTAAGTTTGGCTAAAATTTATGGTTTAAGTTGGGATGAAAATAATGTAAATGGTTTGATGAAGTTAATTGGGGGTCATCCTAGTTTGGTTCAGAGGGCGCTTTATAAAATCAGTCAAACTAATATTAGTTTAGAGGGTTTAGAAGCAGAGGCATCGAAAATTAGTGGAGCTTTTAGCAATTATTTGCTGCATCATTTGGAAAGATTACAAGCTCGTCAAAATAAGCAACTTTTGGCTTGTTTTCAGAAAATTATGCGTGGTGAAAAGTGTAAAGATGCTTTTGCAAAATTTCAATTAGAACAAATTGGTTTAATTAAATCTAGTGGTAATAAAGAAGAAGTAAGCTGTGAGTTATATAGAATGTTTTTTGAGGAAAATTTAGATTTATAAATAGTGAGGGAAATTTTTTATGACTGGTTCGGAAGGGAGCAGTTTTTATCAGATTCAAGGTGGAACTTTGCCTTATGAAGCTCAAACTTATGTGGAGCG
>NZ_JAAHHT010000001.1:189287-213724 GCF_010672085.1 Okeania sp. SIO3I5 | reverse complement strand
GTTTTTTGAGGAAAATTTAGATTTATAAATAGTGAGGGAAATTTTTTATGACTGGTTCGGAAGGGAGCAGTTTTTATCAGATTCAAGGTGGAACTTTGCCTTATGAAGCTCAAACTTATGTGGAGCGTTCTATAGATCAGAAATTATTCGATTTTGCTAAAAGTATTCATACTAATAATCGAGTTTGTTCTATTTTAGCTCCCCGACAAATGGGAAAGTCTAGCTTGATGGTTAGAACGGCTAAACTTTTAACAAATGAAGGAATAGTTTGGGTTCAAATTAATTTGCAAGGCTTTGGCAAAGTTAAGTCTAATAGTTCATTTTGGTACAGTGTTCTAGATGAAGTTTGCAAGAAGATAGATGAGCTTTTAGTTCTGGATAATCGAGAATATTCTGTTTTATTTAAGTTGGAAAAATATTGGGAAAGTCAAGATAATTCTCCGCCTGGAAAAAGGTTTTGTGATTTTCTCAAAGCAGAAATTTTACCTAAAATTGACAGTCATCTAGCGATTTTTTTAGATGAAATTCAATTGGTAATAAAGAGGAAGTAAGCTGTGAGTTATATAGAAGGTTTTTTGAGGAAAATTTAGATTTATAAATAGTGAGGGAAATTTTTTATGACTGGTTCGGAAGGGAGCAGTTTTTATCAGATTCAAGGTGGAACTTTGCCTTATGAAGCTCAAACTTATGTGGAGCGTTCTATAGATCAGAAATTATTCGATTTTGCTAAAAGTATTCATACTAATAATCGAGTTTGTTCTATTTTAGCTCCCCGACAAATGGGAAAGTCTAGCTTGATGGTTAGAACGGCTAAACTTTTAACAAATGAAGGAATAGTTTGGGTTCAAATTAATTTGCAAGGCTTTGGCAAAGTTAAGTCTAATAGTTCATTTTGGTACAGTGTTCTAGATGAAGTTTGCAAGAAGATAGATGAGCTTTTAGTTCTGGATAATCGAGAATATTCTGTTTTATTTAAGTTGGAAAAATATTGGGAAAGTCAAGATAATTCTCCGCCTGGAAAAAGGTTTTGTGATTTTCTCAAAGCAGAAATTTTACCTAAAATTGACAGTCATCTAGCGATTTTTTTAGATGAAATTCAATCTCTGATAAATTGGGGATTACAAAATGAATTTATGGGAGTTATTAAAAGTTTATCTAGCGAGGTTAATAATAATATTCTCAAAAGGTTAAATTTTGTGATTCTGGGAGTGGCAAAACCTTCCGAAATTTTAACAGACAGAGGTGTAGCTTTTAATGTAGGTAATTATCTGGAAATTGAACCTCTAAGTGGAAATTGTCAAGAACTATGGGGTGGAATAAAGGAAGTTACTACTGAGCAAAAACAGGTTATTGAGCTGATTCTTGGATGGACGGGAGGGCAACCTTTTTTAACTCAATTTCTTTGTCATTTAATTGTCATTCAAGGTGAAAAAGATGCAGCAGTAAGTTGGGAAAAGTATATAGAACAAATAGTTGAAAATGAAATAGTTGCTAAATGGAAAAATGATGATTTGCAGTCTCATTTTATAGAAATTCAAAAGTATTTGAAGAGTGCAGATGTTAATAGTTTGGAGAACTATAGGAAAATTTTAACGGATGGTGAAATTAATTTTGCAGAAACAGATAATAGTCATTGGGATTTATTAACTTCTGGTTTGGTTCTTAAGAAAGCTACCGAGTCGAGCAAAATTTTAAAAGTTACTAATCCTATTTATGCCAAAATATTTGACTATGAATGGATTGAAGATATTCAAGAACAAATGCCAGAAAAAATCAGTTTAGCTAAAGAAAAGGAAATTAACACTATGTCAACAAGATCGAAAAAAATCGCAGAAATAATTCAACAACGAGTTCCTCTAGTTAAAAAAATCGAAACTGTTGAGAAAAATTTAGAGGAATTAGCAAGTAAATTATTCAATATTGAAGAGTCTCGCATTCGTTTAATTGGAAGCGTAAATAATCCTCAAGCAAAAGAATTTTTAAATGGTCTTGATTTTCTCAAACTTAGGGGAAATATTACAGAACATTCAAGACAATTAGAGTTTTTAAGGAAGCGTCTTTCTCGTAATACTTTAAATATTGGTGTAGTTGGATTGATGGGGCAAGGAAAAAGTACATTTTTACAAAGAATTAGCGGTTTGAAGGATGATGTAATTCCTGCTCGTAAAGGGGGTGCTTGTACGGCGGTTCGCAGCACTATTTATTATCACGAAGGAGAAACTTATGCTGAAGTAATATTACATTCAGAAAATTCTTTTCTGCAAGAAGTAATCGGACCTTACTATCAGGAATTAGGTTTAGGGGTAGTGCCAGAAACTCTTGATGATTTTGCTAAACCACTGCCTAATACTAATTTTGATGGTAGTAATTCTACTGGGGAGTCAATGTACGAACATCTTAAGGGAGATTATTATGAAAATTTGCCTCATTACAGACATTTATTAAAGTCTGATTCTCCTACAACAAAAACAGTTTCTAAAGAAGAAATTGATAAGTATGTTTCTCAACCTAGAGATAATAACGGCAAACTAACAACCTTCGATCATTTACCAGTTAGAGAAGTAAAAATTTACTGTAAATTTCCCAATCAAGATGTTGGTAAAGTTGCCTTAGTTGATATTCCTGGTTTGGGCGATACAAGGTTAGGAGACGAACAATTAATATTAGAAACATTGGGGCAAGAAGTAGATTTAGTTTTGTTTATTCGTCGCCCCGATCCTTTGCGTTATGGATGGGAAAGACGAGATACAGATTTGTATAAAACTGCCTATCAAGCATTAAATAATTTAGAGAATCGTTCTTTTATAATTCTCAATCATGTTACTGGTAGTAATGACAATATAGATGCTTGTAGAAAGCACCAATCTACTTACCAAGATAAACATATTAATGTAGTTGAATGTAAGATTGCTGATTGTGCTAATAATCAAGAAGCTAATCTAGTTTTAGATATGGTATTGGATTATTTGGCAAGTAATATTATAAGTCTGGATTATGAATATGCCAGAACTTACCAAGAAAGTCTAAATAAACTCTACAAAAATATTAGCGACGAACTAAATAAAGCAAGTCAAGATTGGATGCAAAAATCCCAGGAAGCAGATATTAATGAGATGGGTAAATTTTTGCGACTCTTTAACAAACTGTGGATAGATTTAGCATCTGCTTTAGAAGATTTTCTTTATGAAATAGATGCCGAACAAGAATCAGAAAATTCCGAAGATGATGGTTTTAAAGAACAAGCTGAAACAGTCATTCAAAAATGTCGCGAAGATTCTGGATTACCAGAAATTGAAGATATAATGAGAAAAAAAGCAGATATTGGTGATTGGGAAAGCACTTTTAACAGATGTTTAAATGATATTCGGACTCACTTAACTAAACATTTTGAAGCAATGGATACTGGTTTAAATAATTCTGTTGAACGAGTCAAAGTCCGCCTGACAAATGTGCTGAAAGAAAAAGCAAATTTAGGTGATATTCCAGCTTTAGAAGGTCTTCAAGGAAGTAAATTTCTCAAAGTTATGGTTGAAGAAATAGATGACGGACTGACAAATCTCAAACAACCTTTTACGAGTCTTTATAAATTTGAAATGTCTTACAAAGCCAATCTTCGTTATATGATTCGTCCCCTTTTAAACAATCTCAATCCTAATCGGAACAGCGTGCAAATATCTCGTGTTGAAAAAGATAATCCAGAGACTAGAAAAAAAATGGCTAGGGAAATATTTGACTATTTAAAAGAATTGCATGGAGAAGCTGTTTATCAGTGTGAAAATAATTTAGACAATATCTTTGCAGAACCAGGAAAAACTGCTTTTTATGAAGTAGAAGATTTTATCGATCGGGTGTTACGTTCTGAAAATGCAAAAGAAGAATGGCAAACTTTTATTTACAAGTATAAAGGTTCTATTTGGCAGAAAGAATATGGACAAGATCCAGACAGTCGCCATCGACAAAATTGGCAGAAATTGGTTAAAGAAACTGTCAAAATAAATCAGATAGAAAAACTGCAATTTTTACAATAATTAGGATTTGCTGAAAAAGTCTTGTTCTGGGGTAGCAGTTAGTATTCAATAGTTATAGTAAATCATAATAATAGCTGTTTCTATTGATTACTAGAAAATAGTAATTCGCTGTTTCGACTGACTACTAACTATTGATTACTAGAAAATAGTAATTAGCTGTTTCGACTGACTACTAACTATTGAGACTAGAAAATAGTAATTAGCTGTTTCGAGGAACTACTAACTATTAATTACTAGAAAATAGTAATTATCTTTTTCGACTTCTACTGACTATTGACACTAGAAAATAGTAATAGCTGTTTCGACTGCGACTGACTACTAACTATTGATTACTAGAAAATAGTAATTAGCTGTTTCGAGCAACTACTAACTATTGAAATTATAAAATAGTAATTAGCTGTTTCGAGCAACTACTAACTATTGAAATTATAAAATAGTAATTAGCTGTTTCGAGCAACTACTAACTATTGACACTAGAAAATAGGGCGTTGCTGAATCAAGGTATGAAAATAAAAATTGAACAATCTCAAATATTTGTTATTCAAGAGTTTAGCAATTACCAAAAAATACAAATCATACCCATACATCAGCAACGCCGAAAATAGTAATAGCTGTTTCGACTGCGACTGACTACTAACTATTGATTACTAGAAAATAGTAATTAGCTGTTTCGACTGCGACTGACTACTAACTATTGATTACTAGAAAATAGTAATTAGCTGTTTCGACTGCGACTAACTATTGAAATTAGAAAATAGTAATAGATGTTTCCAGGAATTACTAACTATTAATTAGTAGAAAATAGTAATTAGCTGTTTCGACTGCGACTAACTATTAATTAGTAGAAAATAGTAATTAGCTGTTTCGACTGCGACTAACTATTAATTAGTAGAAAATAGTAATTAGCTGTTTCGACTTCGACTAACTATTGACACTAGAAAATAGGGCGTTGCTAAATCAAGGTATGAAAATAAAAATTGAACAATCTCAAATATTTGTTATTCAAGAGTTTAGCAATTACCAAAAAATACAAATCATACCCATACATCAGCAACGCCGAAAATAGTAATAGCTGTTTCGACTGCGACTGACTACTAACTATTGAAATTATAAAATAGTAATAGATGTTTCGAGCAACTACTAACTATTGAAATTATAAAATAGTAATTAGCTGTTTCGAGCAACTACTAACTATTGATTACTAGAAAATAGTAATAGCTGTTTCGACTGCGACTGACTACTAACTATTGAAATTATAAAATAGTAATAGCTGTTTCGACTGCGACTGACTACTAACTATTGAAATTATAAAATAGTAATAGATGTTTCGAGCAACTACTAACTATTGAAATTATAAAATAGTAATTAGCTGTTTCGACTGCGACTGACTACTAACTATTGAAATTATAAAATAGTAATAGATGTTTCGAGCAACTACTAACTATTGAAATTATAAAATAGTAATTAGCTGTTTCGACTGCGACTGACTACTAACTATTGAAATTATAAAATAGTAATAGCTGTTTCGACTGCGACTGACTACTAACTATTGAAATTATAAAATAGTAATTAGCTGTTTCGAGCAACTACTAACTATTGATTATTATAAAATAGTAATAGATGTTTCCAGGAACTACTAACTATTAATTACTATAAAATAGTAATTAGCTGTTTCGAGCAACTACTAACTATTGATTATTATAAAATAGTAATAGATGTTTCTACTGACTACTGACTATTGACTACTATAAATAGGAGGAAAAAAATTATGGCTATGGCTGAAATTGTTACTACAATGTTAGGAGCGAGTGGTGTGGGAAAAACTACACTTTTAACCTCAATCTACGAACAGTTTAGCAAGATTAATGAACAGCTAAATTTTGAATTTAAACCAGATTCTGATACTGAAGAAATTCTCCAAAAAAATCTCCGAGACCTCCAAAGTATGGGAGATGAAATTATCGCTAAAGAAGGTAGTGGAGGAATAGCAGGAACATCTGCAATTGCCGGACCGGAATCTTTGCCAGAATTTGCTTTTTATCTATCTAAAAAAGAACGTCAATTACTTAAATTGAGTTTTCGAGATTATCCGGGAAGTTATGTTTTAAAAGATAATCCTGTAGGTAGAGAATATTTGAAACGTTTGCTGAAAGAATCTGCTGCAGTAATTATTTCTATAGATACTCCAGCAATGATTGAACCTCATAAACTCGATCCTTTAAATAGCAAAAATTGGGATTTACTAAAAGATAAAAGTGGCAGGTGGCATGATGCTAAAAATCATCCCGAAGAAATTTTGAATTTATTTAAAGCTGCTTATACAAATTTAAAAGAGCCTAAATTAGTAATTTTAGCTCCTGTAAAATGTGAAACTTATGTTCAAACTCCAGAATCTGCTCAGAAACTTTTAGGATGTATAAAAGATAAGTATTCACCTTTGCTGAAGTTTCTCGGCGACCCCAGTCGGAGCGATAATATAGCTGTGGTTACTACACCAATACAAACAGTAGGATGTTTGTTTTTTTCCCGCTACTTTATTGAAGACTTTAATAAACCCCGATTTGTCTTTAAAAAGAATAGCAGTATGGATACTTATAATCCTAAAGATAACGACCATTTACTCCGATATCTTTTGAGCTTTTTACTGAAACGCCATAACGATATGCAAATTTATAAGCGATCGCCTATTTTGAGGTCTGTCCGCGATGTTTTTCAACAAGAAAGTATGTTCGAGCAAGCTGTTAAACAATTTGCCAAAACTAGGAAAACTACCGATGGTTTTACTGTCTTACAGGGAAATGAATTGTTAAAGGTTTAAATTAATTAATAATTAATAATTAATAATTAATAATTAATAATGGATGATTAGGGCTTACTGATGAAATTTAAAAGCCTTTCAAAGTAAAAACTTCAGCACTTTTTTATCCTTAAAAAGTGCAATCTTTTAGTTATAAAAGGTTCAAAAAGTTAGCCTTTTATGCTAACTATCTATGGCAGAAAAATTGAGGGACGATTCTTTTTCCTATCTTCTCTATAATTCCCATTTATCCTGTACGGGCGATTCGCTTTTGTGCATAATTCCGCAGGAAATCGCTCCTACGAATCCTGAGTCCTGCCCTTACCATTCATACTTTTTCAGCAAACCCTAATTACCTCATTATCAATTATCAATTATTAATCAAGGCTTTCAACTTTTAGCGATTAATTATCAGTTATCCATTATCCATTGGTAAAAACAACTATGAAGTATGAAGATTTATATTCAGATGGAAGGGTTAAAGAAGAAATACCTCATCTGTGAAAAAATCCAAAATTTAGGGAGTAGGGAGTAGTGAAGAAGGGAAAATTTGTTTAAGCAGCATTCCCCACTGAAAAAATATTATCGCTCTTGAGAAAAGAAGATTTTTATTATGGCTAATTTAATCAGACTGCAGATAAGTTACGGAGGGTAAAAAAAGCGATGGAGATTTATGTTCAAATTCGGGGTTATGACCAAGATAAAGATTACCGTTGGATAAAAATTATTGCAGATGAAAGGGTTAAAGAACAAATACCTCATCTGTGAAAAAATTAAAAATTTAGGGAGTAGGGAGTAGTGAATAAAGGGAAGTTTGTTTAGGCAGCATTCGCCACTTTCACGGAAGTTAAAATTCAAAATTCCAAAGTCAAAAGCAAGATTTTATAGACTCGAAACTTTAATGTCACAGTAATTTCAGAAAATTATTTAACATCTAATAAATTCTGAAACTATTTGTCACATCTTTAAAGTGAATTGGTATCAGTTATAGAGGTTAAAAAAAGCTATGGATATTTACGTTCAAAGTCGGGGTTATGACCAAGATAAAGATTACCGCTGGATAAAAGTTATTGAAGATGGAAAAGTTAAAGAAGAAATACCTCCTCTGTCAAAAAATGCTATTTCTTTAATCGAAAATAGTTCTCCATCAGTAGTTTTAGAAAGACTACCTGAGTCAGATTTGTTGTTATTAATAACTGGTCTCGAACCTGAGAAACGTCTGGATATTATTGGTCGGCAAATTAGAATCGATCTGGCGTTTGTAGACAAAGATACTGATGAGAATGAACGGGTTTTACGTCAGTTAGCTGTCCGTGCTTTGGTTGATGAAAAATGTAAATTATTAACTGAAAAAATTAGTTTATGTGTGGAATTATTAAAAAATCCAGACTTTTTGCAAGTCAATCCAGAAGATATTGATAAAGTCAAAGTTAGTCTGGAAAAAAGCAATTTTCAGAATCGGGAAAATTTGCTAGTAGAGTTAAATTTACCAGAGGAAATAGTCGGTGATTTTTTGGATGGAAAAGCTATTAATGCTCTAGACTTTGCCAAAATTTACAATACATTGGAACTAGATTTGATGAAACCAAAAGAAATTTATTTGCCTCCAGGTGTCGAAGATTCTCCCAATGAGGAGAATATTTATTCCAGTTTTGTAAATTACGGTTTCTATGTTTCCTTTTCCAAACTATTAGAAGTTATTTCTATAGAAAAAACAGAAGAAACTCCAACAAGTCAAGCAGCAGATTCTATTAAGAAAATCGGACCTAATATACCAGAATTAAGAGAGGAACTGGCAGCAGAAATTAGCCATTCTAAGTTACCATTAGAAATAGCTCCTTTGTTAGTAGTTACAGGATTTAAAAAAATGGAAATTCTGATAGAAGCTCAAATATGGCGGGGTTTATCAAAACTTGTAGATACCGAGGGTTGGACAAAAATTCCTAAACCTAAACTCAAGGACAAACTGTCTTTATCTGTGATGATAGAGGTAGTTTCAGCACAGTTTAAATGGTTGAAATCTCTGATTGAACCGTCAAATGTTAAAAGTTCAGAAAATATAGAGGAGAAAAGTGAAGATTAAAGAAGCAAACAAAACAACCAGGAATAAAATAGACATGACTTATCCAGGCAAACCTAGAAACGCCCTTTTTTCCTAGATGTCTATCTATGAAAGAAAATATAAAATTTCTTGTAGAAAATGCGTTTCTTTGCGTAATTCGTTATAGAAATAAATTTAGCCAATTTTTCATGCTGAAATTTCTGCAAGATGCTGCAATAAAATTGCTACAAGGTGTAGTCGAACAACTACCCACAACACAAAAAAATGATGAGGAAAAGCTTGAAGAAAAAGACTCATCTAATTATCTCCAAACAGATATCGATGAGGAGATTTATAATAGTCTTGACACTTTGCTTGAAACTTTAGAAGTTTCAGAAACAAAACAAATAGTTGAAAATACAAAAAGGAGCAGTATTATGCCTAACAAAAAAATTTATAACCGTAAGGTTTATATGTTAATTGACCAAAGTGGTTCAATGGTGCGTCGAGACCCTTTATTTAATAACGAACGTCGTTGGAAAGCTATTGCAGAAGCTATAGAAGGTCATGTTTATAATATTCTCAATGAGGAAGGTATGAATGGTGAAAAAATTTGTGATGAAATTACTGTAACATTTTTTAGTCCTAATCGTCCTCCAACAATAATTCGTCCTATTCAAGATGACTCTCAAGTACCTACTCTATTTGAAGAAAACCAACCCGATAGTAACACTTTTTTAGCTCCTACTTTTGAAAAAATTGTCGGACAATGGTTTGGTACGCGAATGCAAAATGAAGGAGGATTTATAATTATTTATACAGATGGAGAACTTGACGATCGCGAGACTTTTGTGAACTATGTTAAAGAAACTTGTGGCAAACTTAATA
The DNA here is from genome assembly GCF_010672085.1 of Okeania sp. SIO3I5. Lineage (GTDB taxonomy): Bacteria > Cyanobacteriota > Cyanobacteriia > Cyanobacteriales > Microcoleaceae > Trichodesmium. The sequence continues at coordinate 203,970 of NZ_JAAHHT010000001.1, read as the reverse complement.
GTCAAGATGAATTAAAAGTTGTGATTATTGGATTTGGCAGTGATGTTAATCGCGATTCAAGTTTTTATTTAAAGCTTGATGCTAATGCAAATACCTTTACAGATAAAAACTCAAAACCATGCAACATTGTTGTATTCGATCTGTTAAATAAAATGCCTGGTATAATTGATTTACTTAACCGTCAATTGGAAGATGCAAAGGCAGGTTTACCTGTCTGGGGCAAAGCTGTTTGTCCTGAATTATACGATTAATTAGCTAATAATTGAATTTGATAAATAATAGCGGTCGCTTCTTTGAAAATAACTAGATTTTTTCAGTTATGAAAATTTATTCTTGGTAGCGATCGCTTCTTGATATTATCAGACACATTATTAGTCTTGAAACTGTTTAACTACATTAAGAAAAAAAGCTCATAATCTGGAATATAATATTTCTTCCTCCGAGATTTTAAAACCTGTAAAAGATAGTAAACTAACAATTAAAAAATAGTAGTATTATGCCTAACCAAAAAATTTTTAACCGCAAGGTTTATATGTTAATTGACCAAAGTAGTTCAATGTTCCACACAGATATTTTATTCAACAACGAACGTCGTTGGAAATACATTACAGAAGTTATAGAAGGTCATGTTTATAATATTCTCAATTTTGAAGGTATAAATGGTGAAAAAATTTGCGATGAAATTACTTTAACATTTTTCAATGAAAAGAAGACTCCAAAAGCAACTTATAACATTCAAGATGACTCTGAAGTAGCTATTCTTTTTGAAAAAAACCAACCTCATGGCGACACTTTTTTAGCTCCTACTTTGGAAAAAATTGTCGGACAATGGTTTGCTACGCGAAAGCCAGATGAAGGAGGATTTATAGTTATCTATACAGATGGGGTACTTGACGATTATGATGCTTTTCTAAACTGTGTTAAAGAAACTTGTAGCAAGCTTAATAATCAAGACGAATTAAAAGTTGTAATTATTGGATTGGGCAGTGATATTGATCGCGACCCGAAGTTTTATTTAAAGCTTGATGCTAATGTGTTATTTACAGATAGAAACTCAGCTCAATGCGACATTATTGTATTCGATATGTTAAATAAAATGTCTGGCATCATTGAATTACTTGACCGTCAATTAGTAAATCCCGAGGCAGGTTTACCTGTCTGGGGTAAAGAGTTTTGTCCTGAATTGTACGATTAATTAGCTAATAATTTAATTGATAAATAATAGCGATTGCTCCTATGAAAATAACTAGATTTTTCTCGTTATAGAAAGTTTTTATTAGTGGCGATCGCTTCTAGATATTATCAGACATATTACAGCATTTTTTCGAGTCTAACAGGTACAAATTTTTAAACTTTAGGGAGTAAATAAAGGATATGTTAAGCGTAACTGAAAAAGAACAAAAACTGTTATGGGGAATATTCTTGACAATTGCGATAAATATCCCAATTGGAATTACAGTAAATTATATATCTAGTGACAATAAATTACTGAAAAACCTGTTTTATATTTTTCTGTCTATTTTCCTTATATTAGTAATTTTCTTGTTAATCTCTTGGTTGATAAAGTTTTACAAGACTAAGAATACATTTAGGCGTTTATTAACAGTAAGAGATAAAAAAGTCATTGACGATTATCTGGATGCTGTAAGACGGGAAGTAGAATCTGAACTTGGATTTGAACTTAGATTTGACCCAAACAGTGATTATGTAAGTTTATCGGGGGAGCCAGGAAATCCAAATGGTCTTATGTCTCAACAAGCTTATGAGGAAAAAGGAGGTAGTCAGCGAACTAACATACCAAATCTTGATAAATACTTGTTATCTCCAAATGAATCTAGAGTATTTATATACGGCCCTCCAGGAAGCGGGAAGTCTACAACTTTATATAAAGCACTAGCAAATTATACCAAAGAATTCTCCGAAAAAATAGGATATTTTATTCCGATTTTTATTCATGCTAACGATGTTGAAAAAGTGTTAAACACGCATGGTAAAAGTATCAAAAAAATTCTTGAATTTATTACAAATATATATGAAATCAACGACAAATTATCCCAACCAGAATTTAAAAACTTTATTTCTTTATGGAATAAGAAACCATCTCTAAATTTTGTGATTATCATTGATGCTTTAGATGAGTTTATCGACAAAAGTAAACGCGAAATTCTGTTTGATTATTTATCAATTTTGATGAAAGATAGCGTTGATAAAACTAGATGGATATTATCATGTAGAGAAGAAGAATATAAAGCGTATGCTAATACTTTGAAAGTGGCAAATGTTAGAATAAAGCCCATGAGTGTATCGCAAGTTAAAGAACTTTTAAATAAACGATTGAAAAGTTTTACACATGATCCTCATAATCAGAATATAATTAGAAATACTATTTGGACAATTATAGATACTAATGCAGAACAGGAGTCTTTTTTAAGGAACCCTTACTATTTATCATTATGGCTATTTCAAGTTTCATTTTCACCGGATTTGGCAGATGCAGAAAATCGCATCCCATCTATCAGAAATTTGCACGATCTAGAGTTAAAACGGGAGATATTAAAAGGTATGAATGTAAATCCACCGACCCGTTTTGAGCAAATTGATAACGTCCTATTTCAATACCTTTTAGAAGTATTATCAATTTTGAGTTTTCATCTTATGAGGATATCTTTACAGGTTAAACACACTTCTCATTATGGTGTAAGTATTTCCGACCATAGTATTTTGGATTCACTATATAAAAAATACAAAGATTTGAGAACCAATAGAGGCAATTTCGACCAAGAAACAACTCAAAGGTTAATTCAATATAAATCTTATGAGCTGTCACTAGATAAAATTCAAGAACATAAAATTGCTGAAAGTGACAGAAAGTTTATAAGAATACTCAAAGTCTTAAATACCTCTAAGTGGCAAAATTTACGTTTGAGAAATCAAGATAGATTTGATTTTTTTATTGTAATTTCTAGTATTATAGATATAGCAGAAAAATATCGCCTAATAGAGTTAAATTCCAATTTTAGTTATTTTTCTAGATTTCTTAATCAAAGAGCTGCTGACTATTTGGCAGCTCGATATTTTGTTGAAAATGGCTTGAAGGGAATACTCCAGCAGACAGGAGAACCTAATTTTTGGTTATTCAGAACAATAGCAATTTCGATTGCTATTTCTAACGAACCTGATAAGATACTAGATCCTAAAGTCGCATCTAAAGACCCTGTATTAGCAACAGCAGTTGTAAATGGCCTTTCATTTGTCAGAGCTGATGATAAAAAGCTGCTGAGTGGGTTTATTAGAAGTTTTGTTGGACAACTCCTCGATCCGAAAAATTTTGACTCATCCTATAAAGAATACGATCCTTGCAATCCCCTAAGAGTCTTGAAATTTGTGAGCAGACTATCTTCAAATGGCTATAGTAGCTTCTTTTGGCTCCCTCACGATTTGTTTAAAAAGCTTCTTCAAAATAGGGATACGAGTATTGCAGATACAGCAGCTATTACTCTTCTTACCCACGCATCTAGAACTGAATTTGATATTAAGACTTGGAGAATTCTACTGCGATTTTTGTTAATAAAGTCTGTTCGTTTTGAATTCCCTCAAAAATTTGATAACGGTTTTTCAACAGCAATTTATAGAGGTTTAATTGGAGATGTCTAATCAGCGATCGCTCACTAAAAATTCGTTTACTAATTGGATTTTTTGTATAACTTTCCCTCTAGTTTTTGGTTATGTTTTAACGCTTTTGATTAGCTTGGTATATCTTTGGGTATTATGGTTTCTTTTTCAAGAAAGCCAAAGTAGAATTGCTATGCTTTTACCGTTTGTCTATTGTGTTTTTGCTTTCCCCTATTCAATATGGGCTTATTATAAATCTGGGATAGCTATTCCTAGGTCAATTCTAGTTGGATGGCATTCTTTCGTTGCTAAATTTTCCAGGAAAAATCCAATTGTAATTATACTATTAGTGATTTGTATAGTTACTGCCAATAAATTCTATAAACCTCCTGAGTTTGGTTTCTCAGACCTTGAATTAGTGGGAGAAAAAGTAATGCAATTGGAAACTAAATTAAATCAAACTGTTTCTGAAAAGATAGAGCCTTTAAAAATTTCATTGGCGACTCAATTAACACTATCAGACGAGACAATAAATTCTGAAAAATATCAAGATTTTTACAAAAAGCCACCCTTCGGTAAGGCCAATCAAGAAAAAATTAATAGAATTGATAATATTTATTGGGGATTTAAGGAGAAAGTTAAGTCTCAGGAAGAATATATAGATCGAGCAGAAGCGAATTTAGAGAAAACAAAAGGTAGCATTAGGTCTATTGGAGAAGACCTTGATGGCTTAATATCCGAGCTAGAAAATATATGCAATTCAGCTAATAATAGTCAAGAAGTTGACGATGAAAAATATTTAGCTAAAAAGAATGAGCATTGCAATAAACTAAGAGATATTTCTTTGCAACTAAAAGAATCTACAAATTCAAATTCAAATAACTTTCAGAAATTCAGTAATGATTTAATCAGGATTGGAGAAAATGTTTCATATTCCAAAAGATTCCTTCCTTCTTGGAATAATTGGCTAGCTGCACAAAAAAATGTTGTAGATTCTAGAGTAATCAGCAGAGAACAGGTCGATAATTGGATAGAACGTGCGAATCGTGAATTAGATTTTGTTTATCAAACAATTGAGAATGTAGACAGTGTTATACAAATAATTCCACAAGAAGAATCAGAGCTTCGTAGTAATATTGAAGCTATAGAAAAAGAATCTGAAAATTTTGAACGTCAGATTAGTGAATATGAAAACATGAAAAATTTTACGTTGACTAAGGAAATTGTTAATGATGCAAAAAATAATTTATTCCCTATAAATGATTTATTTGATAAAATTTCTCAAGTTGAAGAAAATACTAAAATTTTAGTTGATAATTTAAGAAAGGAATCTGATGAAATAGATAGCAGAATTACACCTCTTAATAACTTATATTTTGAAGGTCAAAATCTTCTCAAAGCTCGAAGATTTACTCAAGAGGCATTAAGTAAAAAACCTAATCTTAGAAGAGAGCTAGAAAACATTAATAACTTGAGGCTTAATGAACTTCCTTCTTGGAAAGAAAAAATACAGAATGAACTTGATAATTATCAGTCTCTGCAGAAGTCAATATCTCAGAGGTTAGGAGAAACTCAGTCATCAATTAAGAACACCCAAGATAGATTCAAATATTTTGTCAAAAGTGGGGAAAACCAGCTTTTTCTATCTACTATTCGATGGTCTGCTATCTATGGAGTAATTGTAGCAGTTGGGATTACTGTAGGTTGGTACTTATACGAAAAAAGAAAATTGAGAAAACTAAGCCTTCTTGATCCTAGGAATTTAGACAACCTACTTACTCAGATTAAGGAGACTGAAGGATTTGTGGCAATCAGAAAAGAAGCAATTAAAAAAATATACGAACATCAAAATAATCTCAATGTTGAACAATTATCATCAGTAGTAAAACGGCTAAAAGAGACGGTGAAACAGATGGAAAAGTTTAAGTCTGATGATGATGTAAAAGTTAATGCGGAGCTAAGAAAAGTAGCAGAGTCTCTTGAGCTACGTGTAATGGAAAAGCGGAGTTTCAAATAACTCAGAAATTAAAGACTGAGGTATAAATGATGTACTACTAAGGCCATAATGCTGTATACAAGAAATTTTTTACTGTCTAAACTGATAAATATCAGAACCATAAGTCGAGGTAATTTATAATGAATAACCTGTTAAAAGGATCTTTTCTAGGATTCCTAGGATCGTTAGGAGCGATCGCTGGAATTTTAGCATTTAGTAATCCAACTCAAGAAATTTATGCTGAAAATCTAGTCTGGGAAATTAAGGAAAATTGTAGCAAACAAAGTCAACTTTCTCCTATAGTTCAAGCTCGTTGTTATACGATAACTCCCCTGCCTCCTAGTGCAATAAAACCAATTATTGGTATTTATACTAGACGACAGAATTATCATCTATTTAGTATTTATACAACTGATATGTGGGGTATGAAAAATCAAGCTATTGGTTTAGGAGGAGGTTTCTTTAAGTTCTAAAAATCAAAAATTAAGCCTTAATGTAGTGTCGTGACACACCTAAAATATTGCAATTGTAGGGGCGGGTTTCGTATTAAATTAATGGTGTTGCAAATTATCTGATGAACCTGCTCCCCCAACTACGGGACTGACACATATTCAATAATGCGTTATTATAGATTATTAAATGCTTTTCAAAATCTAGATTTTAGGAGTAAATACGCACTCTATAAAGCAAGATTTCTAGAGAATTAATATGAGATTCAAATCCAATTAATTATAGATACTTAAAACAGGTGATAAAGGAGTTAGTATATGGAAGTAGAAAGTTACCGAATTAATCCTAGTATGTGGAGAAGTAATCCACTTTTATTTATTGCTTATTTAGCCTTAATTTTATTGTTTGTAATCGGACTTGTATTCTTGTTAGTATGGTGGATTAAAAATAAAAATACAACGTTAATAATAACTGATAAGCGGACAATTTTACAGCAAGGTTTACTTAGCAGATACACTAATGAAGTAATGCACGCTCATATCCGCAATATTCAAGTTCAACAGAGTATTATGGAACGTTTCTTCAATACTGGCACTATCAAATTGACATCCTCTACCGTTAAATCAGAGATTATAACGAGAGATTCCCAAACCTCACGATTTAGGTTTACTGCTTGAGTGGCACTTATCTAGATTGTTTCCAATCCCCGACAGTACGCCTACACAGTCAATTTACTCTACGATCTGCCCGACCGCAATGACTCCTCGATGACAAATCATTTTTGCTGCTGCTACATCACGATTGATTTCGTATTGGCATTTAGGACATTTATGAATACGCTCAGACAGGTCTTTTTTGCCTGTATACGCTCCACAATTTGGGCAAATTTGACTGGTATATCTGTAGTCTACCTTGGCAAAATAAACCCCTCGTTTCCTGCATACCCAAGCCAAAATACTGAAAAACTGACCAAATCCTGCATCTAAAGTGTGTTTGCCTAACATTCCTTTGGCCCAGGTTCTCAAGTCTAGGTCTTCCACAAATATCATTCCTGCTTGGTCACATAAATGATGAGCTAGCTTAAAGTGAAAGTCTTTTCGGGTGTCTGAGATTTTTTGGTGAAGTCTTGCTATCTTTTGGTTAAGCTTATGTCGATTTGCTGAATCCTTAGATTTTAACTTTAATCTACGTTGCAGTAATGTCAACTCGCTTTGTAGTTTGGTTAAAAATTTTGGACGTTCAATCAATTCACCATCAGAAGTTGCTAAGAACTTATCAAGTCCAACATCAATCCCTAACGGGTGTCCAGAAGTAGGGGTATCCGGAATACTAACGGGACTTTGTAGAGATAACATGGCAAAATACCCAGTAGCTCGTCTTACCACCCTCACCTGTTTCAGTTTAAATCCTTCTGGAATTGGTCTAGATAATCTTATCCGAACTAACCCGATTTGGGGTAGTTTTATATAATCATTTGAGATGGGATTACTCTTAAACTGAGGGAATACAAAGGACCTCATTCTGTACTTGTTTTTAAAGCGAGGAAAACCATAACCTTGCTGTTTCATGTTGCTAAAAGCCTTTTCCAAATTCTTGAGAACTTGTTGTAAGACTTGAGCATTAGTTCTTCTGAGTTCTGGGTTAGTCTTTTTGGCTTTAGTTAAGCTAGCTGCTTGTCTGTTGTAGTTAGGGTAAGGTGCATCGGCAGGAATTATATACTCTTGATTTAATGAGCAACAGTTAACCGCACATTTCCTACTGTTAATCCAGTCTTTGCGCTCTCTTAAGGCATAATTCGACACCCTTCTACAGACTGCCAACATATCTTCTATGATGGCGATCTGTTCTTGAGAAGGGATTAACTTAAATTCGTAGGTTAATGTGAGCATATTCCTAATTATATCATAAATTATATCTCAATGAAGTGTTTATTGTTTTTTTGGTCGCGATTCATCTCCCGGTAAATTAGAAAATACTACTTTCTATTTGATAAGAATTATGTTCCATTGTGCATTAGCTCTACCTGCTGGATTACCACCATGAACTGTCACAGTATCCTGCGTAACACCCCTCTTGAGAGCAGTAGAAGAACAACCATTACACCGAGCTACATATTCCCCTGAATTAGCCTTGAGAGCATAGTTGCCATTGGGCAGTAATTCAGGAGTTAATTGAACGTTAGGATTATTTGGATTGTCGTGAAAAATAACTAGAAAGTCAGGAACTGCGCCATCTTTGATACAGCCATTACACCGACCTACATATTTTCCAATGTCTGACTTAAGAGCAATTTTCCTGCCACTAACAGGAACAACTGTGAACTGAGCATGACCAACATTGTATCCATTTCGTAGTGTCACAGTATCAGGAATAGGAGTAGAACCCAAAGTTTCCTGGCAGCTTCTACAACGAACCATAAATGATCATTATCGTTTGTAGGATTTATTCACCTAAACAATAAACTGGGTTTATTGCCTTGATTATTGTTTTTCAAACCACGAATTTTTTTTGATCAACCTGGTTTCTGTGTAAGCGATCGCTATTTGTTGAATAAATAATCATGTTTAGGGGCGAGCGACTACAACTACATTAACTGTATCACGATTTTTAAATATTTACAACCTCATATATTTCGATATTTCTTGGAGCTTAGGAAAATGAAATATACTTTTCCTCGCCAAATTCTATGCAGAACTGTTTCATTCTTGATAACCACCGGTATTTGGGGAGTGTGGGGAAGAGGGGTTGAATCAAATGTTTGGGAGTGTCGATCTTCTCATATCCCCGAGCGACTCATACCTCCCAAACTCACCCCCCATAGGTTTTACTCTTATTGAAACACCCTCTTTAGGCAAGTCTGACTAGGGCAGTGCATTTATTGTTTTTAACCTTCATTAGACTTAGGACTATATGATAATTGAAGCAATTTGTCTTTCTTTTTCTTCTTTTTATCAACAGTCTTCGGTTGTGAACCTTTTGACAATAATTTCTCTCTATTTATTAAATCTAAAGCTCTACTCGCATAATTAATGCCATTTAGTAACCGAGGTTTATCAGTGTCTGGATAATATGAATAACGAATAAATGCAGTAATTGCCTTATTTCGCAATTCTTCAGGGAAAAAGCAGATGATAGGAGTAAGATAGTCATATTTAATAACTTGCCATGTCTTGTAAGAGTCCAAAGAATGAATCCATCCTAAAATATTCATTGCCGATCCGAGGCCACCAGAGTATTCCAGCTCTAGATTGCTGTCACTAGACATATTTTGACTACTCTTCATCTCACTCTCACTAGACATATTTCCTTTACCGCTCATTCCAGATAGATTTAGCTGAGATGCAAAGGCAGATTGAAAGGATGATGTTATTTGGGAATTAGCAGAAACCTGTAAATTTACCTCACTTTGTGTAGATATCTTACCCCGAGCGTGAATTTTAGTGGAACGAAGTAACCATATTCTTTCAAAAGAGTATTTAATTGTAAAAAGTTAGACCACTCATCTTTATCTAAAGCATTCTTAACCTTCTCCTGGAAGTCAGGTTTCAATTTAATATTTTTCCAGTCTACAGATAGAATCAATTTTGGTCTTGTATACTCTGCAAGCAGGTAGCTTTTAGATGTTGCATTTAGTGAGCTACTCCCAGAAGATTGCATGTTTGAATTTGCATCTAAACTACCAAATAAACTTAATTCTTGGGTACTACTCCCTTTTGAAGAAAATTTTGCTACTGCACGACCTATATAACTTGTTTCGACATTTACTGTGGAGTATGCAATTTTTTGAGGTACGCTCCAATTAGGATGATAAATCTTATCAGAACCTTGAGGAGTTGAAGTTCCTTGAGGAGTTGAAGTTCCTTGAGGAGTTGAAGTTCCTTGAGGAGTTGAAGTTCCTTGAGGAGTTGAAGTTCCTTCAATAATTTGAGGAGTTGAAGTTCCTTGAGGAGTTGAAGTTCCTTCAATAATTTGAGGAGTTGAAGTTCCTTGAGGAGTTAAAGTTCCTTCAATAATTTGAGGACTTTCAGGAGTTGAAGTTCCTTCAATAATTTGAGGACTTTCAGGAGTTGAAGTTCCTTCAATAATTTGAGGACTTTCAGGAGTTGAAGTTCCTTCAATAATTTGAGGACTTTCAGGAGTTGGAGAAACTTCAGGAGTCCAAACAATAGCTTCCTTGAATGCTTTTGATATTACCCAATCTTCATCTTCAGACTGAATTACGTTAACGGTAAGAGCTTTTTCTAATTCCAGTCTTTCGTACAATTTTTTCTTTTGGTCGGGAGCTAAATCTTGAAAAAAATCTTTGATTGTTCCAGGTGCAAATTTTTCTATTTGAGCTGGAATTTGTAGAGCTGATTGAGCTGCCATATTTGGAATTGATGAAACTACTTGAAGTAAATTGGTTACTTGAGGTCCAACTCCTTGAACTGAATGAATTAAATCAGTGACTTCCTTGACAATTGGTCCAAGGGATTCCATTACTCCAACTGGAGTTACTCCAGCTGGAGTTTGTTGTAGTTGAGTTTTTTGACTAGGAACTAAACCTTGTCCTTCTTTTTCTGCCATTTGAGATTTTTCTCCATAATTATGCTGTCTATACAAAATATGATGAATTGAGTTCAATGAATACTAATCATCATATTAATTACGTCTTCAAAGTCAAATTTGCTGGTAACACGACCAGTTTATTTATATTAGATGCTATGAACCTTTTCCTTCACGAGGAACTTTTACCAATTTTTAATTTTCATTGTTCTAGAGTCACAAAGTCCTCGATCTTTTCATATTCATCATTTTCATCTTTATTGAGAATAAAGAAAAGCATGTGGATAGAACCATTGGTTTTGAAATCAGATTTGTCGTTATCTTCAACTACATTAGTGATTAACTCATTGAATCTTTCCTTGGATTTAGCACCTTTAACAATGTAGTTACTATCATTGATAGGACTTTCGACTGCTTTCCGAGAGAAGTCTCCACCTTTTATGGATATACTTTTGACGTATTTCTTGAAGTCTTTACTCTTGAAGTATTTACCCAAGTCCTTATTTTTGGGGTCTTGACTTTTTTTGTACCCCATAGGAATAGAAGCTTTAGGGACTCCTGGACGATACCTATAATAACCTTGGTCATAGCCAAAAATTGGCCATGTGATGATGCTAACCAAGCTGGTTTCTAAGATATTGTCACTTATGTTATTTTCCGCGTTCTCGAAGTATTGAAAATCTTTAACTCTGATGGAACTTGCATCATTTTGGTATCGAGAGACTTGGACTTTTATTCTTTCCTCATCACCTTCATTACCAGCGTAGAGTTTCTTGATTATGTTCTTTTCCATGGTAAATATCTTAAAACCATATCCACAAGGACCTTCCGATTCAAGAGTAAAAGAAATATGTGAATCTTCCTGTAAGAAGACAATATTTTGAGTGTACCATCCAGATTTCTCTGTCGGTTTAAGTTGAACTAGAACAGGCTCTTTTCTGCCATCTTTATTGATACCTCGTTCCTGATTCAAAGAAATCGATACTTTTAAAAAGCGATCTTTGAAGAACTCGCATTTAGTTCCTATTAGTTTTTGTTGTTCTTCTTCACTCATTATGTTTATTCTCCTTTTTTGAATTCCTTAAACGGTAACTCAGACCAATTCAATTTATGTAGTTGCGTTCCCTTGTACAACTAATTATTAAGCTAATATTACTTCAACTTAATTCACTTACCTTATACCTATATGAGTAATTAGGCAGTGGTGGTCATTTCAGTTATCAGTACCTCTGCCTGTTTGCGCAGCATTCCGCAGGAAAGCCAGAGGCTTGAAATACGGAATCGAATATTTTTTGCTCCCCTTTCAAAGGAAGGGTTAAGACCTTATTTTTTGCTCAAAATTATGGGTAAAAGCTGGTCTTTTGTATACCCGAAATAAATCATACATCTTCATTTTTATAGATGTCAAGATGCTACATTCCGCACTTCAAATTTAGTCAACAATTACCAATTCTCAATACTGGTGAGATACAAAATTTGTTGGTTTTAGGCAACAAATAATACTTAACTGGCAACAAATTACACTTAACTAGCAACAAATAATACTTAACTGGCAACAAATAAAGATAGGTGTACCTCATTATCCTCAGAAATGCTATACACAAGTGGCAGGGAAATTACCTGAATATTTTTTTAGTATAAATACTCTTGATTTTCCTCTCTATTCCTAATACCGTTTCACTGAATTATGAATTTAGAATTTAGAATTTAGAATGCCAGATTTGATAGGTTAAAAACTTTGATAAAACAACAATTTCAGGCAATTATTTGACATTTAAAGTTTGAAACTATTTGTGACATCCTTAAAAGTAAATTTGTATAAGGTTAACTTATAGGCTTATACCTATACCTAGAATTTTTTAATTCTTTGAAATATCTCAATGTTAATTCCTCCTTTAAAGCTAATGAAGCTGATAGTTGAATGCTTACTATCTGACAAAAATATTAAAATAATCCGCAGAGTTTCAATATCTTAATTTTAATTATTAAAATATAGACTGTCAGTTTTCTAAGTTAGGATTTAAAATTAATGACACGTTTAGCATTACTCAGCACGTCTGATAAAACAGGTCTAATCGATCTAGCAAAAAGTCTAGTTTCAGAATTTGACTATGAAATAATTAGTAGTGGCGGTACTGCTAAAATTCTAAAAGATGCAGGAATTTCTGTGATGAAAGTATCTGACTATACGGGTTTTCCAGAAATTTTAGGAGGCAGAGTTAAAACTTTACATCCTCGCATTCATGGAGGTATTTTAGCAAGAAAAGATTTACCTCAAGATATTGAAGAATTAAATGCTAATAATATTCGACCTATTGACCTAGTTGTTGTTAATTTATACCCGTTTGAACAAACAGTTTCTCAACCGGAAGTTACCCTAGCAGAAGCAATTGAAAAAATTGATATTGGCGGACCTGCAATGTTAAGAGCATCTGCTAAAAATTTTGCTCATCTGACAGTTTTATGCAATCCTTCTCAATACAATTCTTATTTGGAAGAACTACGGAAAAATGGTGGAGAAGTATCCTTAGAATTTCGGCAAAAATGTGCATTAGCAGGATTTCAACATACGGCAACTTATGACCAGGCGATCGCTACTTATTTAGAAGAGCAAGAAACAATTTCTGAGTCTGAAAAATCAGAAAAGGAAGTATTTTTCCTCTCCGGCAAAAAAATCAAAACTCTGCGTTATGGAGAGAACCCTCATCAATCTGCGACTTGGTATCAAAGAGGAATTAATGCTAGTGGTTGGGCGACAAGTAAAATTCTTCAAGGTAAGGAATTAAGTTATAACAATTTGGTAGATTTAGAGGCAGCAAGACGGATTATTACAGAATTTTCTGATGCTCCGACTGTGGCAATTCTTAAACATACAAATCCTTGTGGAGTTGCAGTTGATGAGACTCTTTTGGCAGCTTATGAAGCAGCTCTTGCTGGAGATTCTGTTTCAGCTTTTGGTGGAATTGTTGCTTTAAATAAATCTATTGATGCGCCGACTGCTACGGCAATGACTAAGACATTTTTGGAATGTGTAGTTGCTCCGGGATGCGAACCGGAAGCGGAGGAAATTTTTCAGAAAAAATCTAAATTAAGAGTATTAATTTCGCCAGATTTAAACCAGGGAGAGTCGGAAACTATTAAAGTAATTGCTGGTGGTTTTTTAGTACAAGATGTTGATGATGCGGTAGATAATTCTAGTGATTGGAAAATCGTTACAGAAAAACAACCGACTGCTGAACAAATGGAAGAATTAATGTTTGCTTGGAAGGTGGTAAAGCACGTTAAGTCTAATGCAATTGTCGTGACAAAAAATCGCGCTACTATTGGTATTGGTGCAGGTCAAATGAATCGAGTCGGGGCAGTAAAAATAGCTTTGGAACAAGCAGGAGAAAAAGCTATTGGAGGAGTATTAGCTAGTGACGCTTTTTTCCCTTTTGATGATTCAGTAAAAACAGCAGCAGCAGCAGGAATAACTGCAATTATTCAACCAGGTGGTAGTCTGAGAGATAAAGATTCTATTGCTGCTGCAAATGAGTTAGGTTTGGTAATGATACTAACTGGAATGCGTCACTTTTTACATTAGAAAAAGTTGGATGTAGGAGGTGACTCTCTATTTTACTTTCAGAAATTTTGCCTCTGGAAACAGTCAGTAAAAATTCAGATAATCTGTCTGACTCAACCGTCTAGAATTGTCTTGGCAAAATCTAGTCTACTCAGAAATTTTCACAGGAGAAAAAGTCGGGTGTGGTCGGTGACTCTCTATTTTACTTTCAGAAATTTTGCCTCTGGAAACAGTCAATGAAAATTTAGATAATCTGTCTGACTCAACCCTCTAGAAATGCCTTGGCAAAATCTAGTCTACTCAGAAATTTTCACAGGAGAAAAAGTCGGGTGTGGTCGGTGACTCTCTATTTTACTTTCAGAAATTTTGCCTCTGGAAACAGTCAATGAAAATTTAGATAATCTGTCTGACTCAACCCTCTAGAAATGCCTTGGCAAAATCTAGTCTACTCAGAAATTTTCACAGGAGAAAAAGTCGGGTGTGGTCGGTGACTCTCTATTTTACTTTCAGAAATTTTG
>NZ_JAAHHT010000001.1:180209-189277 GCF_010672085.1 Okeania sp. SIO3I5 | reverse complement strand
AAGCAGTCAGTGAAAATTTAGATAATCTGTCTGACTCAACCCTCTAGAAATGCCTTGGCAAAATCTAGTCTACTCAGAAATTTTTCTAGGAGAAAAAGTCGAATGTGGCAGGTGACTCTCAATTTTACTTTCAGAAATTTTGCCTCTTGAAGCAGTCAGTGAAAATTTAGATAATCTGTCTGACTCAACCCTCTAGAAATGCCTTGGCAAAATCTAGTCTACTCAGAAATTTTTCTAGGAGAAAAAGTCGAATGTGGCAGGTGACTCTCAATTTTACTTTCAGAAATTTTGCCTCTTGAAGCAGTCAGTGAAAATTTAGATAATCTGTCTGACTCAACCCTCTAGAAATGCCTTGGCAAAATCTAGTCTACTCAGAAACTTTTCTAGGAGAAAAAGTCGAATGTGGTCGGTGACTCTCTATTTTACTTTCAGAAATTTTGCCTCTTGAAGCAGTCAGTGAAAATTTAGATAATCTGTCTGACTCAACCCTCTAGAAATGCCTTGGCAAAATCTAGTCTACTCAGAAATTTTTCTAGGAGAAAAAGTCGAATGTGGCAGGTGACTCTCAATTTTACTTTCAGAAATTTTGCCTCTTGAAGCAGTCAGTGAAAATTTAGATAATCTGTCTGACTCAACCCTCTAGAATTGTCTTGGCAAAATCTAGTCTACTCAGAAACTTTTATAGGAGAAAAAGTCGAATGTGGCAGGTGACTCTCTATTTTACTTTCAGAAATTTTGGCTTTTTAAGCAGTCAGTGAAAATTTAGATAATCTGTCTGACTCAACCCTCTAGAAATGCCTTGGCAAAATCTAGTCTACTCAGAAACTTTTCTAGGAGAAAAAGTCGAATGTGGCAGGTGACTCTCTATTTTACTTTCAGAAATTTTGCCTCTGGAAGCAGTCAGTAAAAATTCAGATAATCTGTCTGACTCAACCCTCTAGAATTGTCTTGGCAAAATCTAGTCTACTCAGAAACTTTTATAGGAGAAAAAGTCGAATGTGGCAGGTGACTCTCTATTTTACTTTCAGAAATTTTGCCTCTGGAAACAGTCAGTAAAAATTCAGATAATCTGTCTGACTCAACCCTCTAGAATTGTCTTGGCAAAATCTAGTCTACTCAGAAATTTTTCTAGGAGAAAAAGTCGAATGTGGCAGGTGACTCTCAATTTTACTTTCAGAAATTTTGCCTCTGGAAACAGTCAGTAAAAATTCAGATAATCTGTCTGACTCAACCCTCTAGAATTGTCTTGGCAAAATCTAGTCTACTCAGAAACTTTTATAGGAGAAAAAGTCAAATGTGAGAGGTTACTCTCTATTGTAAAAACCGCTATATATAAAAGTAAATTGTAAAAATTATTTCCCATAATAAGAATTATGCTGAGTGACAAATACAATCAAAATCTGCTGCAATCAAAATGTGTAAAAATTGAGAATTTTTTAACTCAGTCAGAAAATCAAAAAATTCTCGAATCTGTAATTAAACTAGAAGCATATTTTGAAAAAAGTACTACTAGCTTAAGCTTAAGTGAAACCAACTTTCGCCAATCAAAAGTATTACATTTAGCGCCTATTTCCAAAGCGAGAATTAGTAATCGAATTAAATTAGTTTTACCTCAAGTTTTAACTAAACTTGGTCATCAAGAATTTCCCATTGCTCAAATAGAAGCACAAGTAACAGCTCATAATCATGGTCATTATTATCAGACACATAATGATAATGGAATGCCAGAAGTTGCTAAAAGAGAAATTACCTACATTTATTATTTTTATCAACAACCTAAACAATTTTCTGGCGGAGAATTAGTTCTATATGATGAAAAAATAGATAATAATTACTATAAGCAGGCAAATTCATTCAAAAAAATTGCACCGAAAAATAACAGTATTATTTTCTTTATTAGTCGTTACTGGCACGAAGTTTTACCAGTAAATTGCCCTTCTAAAAATTTTGCAGATAGTCGCTTTACTATTAATGGTTGGATACGGAGAAATAATTAATAATTAATAATGAATAATTAATAATTATTTCTCTATAGCTGAGAAAGAGTTGCTTAGGACATGGACTGATGATGAACCTTAGACTGGGAAATGTTTTTCTAACTGTTCCCTGTTCCCTGTTCCCTGTTCCCTGCTATATAATTCCCATTTCTCCTGACTCCTAACCTTAGCAACGGATTTTTTCGGTAAACCCTAATTAGTGTTAATTATCCTTGCTATTTACTTCAAATTTTGCAGATAATTGATAATTAGGGTTTGCTCAAAAAAGCAGAGTGTGGGAAAACAGGGAAATCGGACTTGGTATCAATATTATGCTAAAATCTTATTTCTTCACTTGAGCAATTATCAGATTATGACAAGTAGATTTTCAAGAGCAAAATTTTTCAGTTTTTCTAGTAAACCGAGTATTTCAATGCAGATGATGTGGGTAGGTTTAACAATTACAGTTATATTTATATTAATTGCTATTTTATCCCCACTTTTACAAAATTTAGGCTTACTCCAAAACCCTCAAGAATTTCTCAGTAACCCCATACATCAAGCACCTTCTTTTAAACATTGGTTTGGTACAAGTCGTCAAGGTTATGATATTTTTTCCCGAACTTTATTCGGCGCACAAGTTGCTTGGCAAGTTGTAATTTTAGCCACAGCATTAAGTTTAATTATTGGCGTGCCATTAGGAATGGTAAGTGGTTATCTTGGAGGCAGAATTGATAAAATTTTAATATTTTTTATGGATACTGTTTATACTTTGCCTGGATTATTACTTTCCATAACTTTAGCTTTTGTTGTTGGAAAAGGAATCTTAAATGCAGCGATCGCTCTGAGTATTGCTTATATTCCACAGTATTATCGAGTAGTTCGTAACCATACAGTTAGTGTCAAAACGGAACTTTTTATTGAAGCGGCAAGAGCGATGGGTGCTAATACTTGGAGAGTGTTGACTCGTTATTTATTTTTAAATGTTATTCAGAGTGTTCCTGTGTTGTTTACCTTGAATGCTGCAGATGCAGTTTTAGTATTAGGAGGATTGGGGTTTTTAGGATTAGGATTACCTCCTGAAACTGCTGAATGGGGAAATGATTTAAGGTTAGCTTTAGATGCTTTACCAACAGGTATTTGGTGGAGTGCTTTTTTCCCTGGTTTGACTTTAACTTTAATGGTGGTTGGGTTATCTTTATTGGGAGAAGGATTGAATGAATTTGTCAATCCTAAATTTAGAAATTAATGAAATTAAGGAAGAGGGAAGAAGAAAGGTAAGCATTCAACTATCAGTTAATTTAATAACTGATTGTCACGTTTATCAAAAATTAGCCTCTAAGGAGAATTAAAAGTTGTGTTTTCACAACATTTCGTAGGAAAGAAAAAGCTCATAAGCTAACCAAAATCAAGTTATTACCTCCAAAAGCTGAATGCTGAATACTAATAGCTGAATGTTTACGAAGAAAGAAGGAAGAAGCAATAACGAAGAAGGGGTAAATATTGAAAGAAATATAGCGTTTCTCAAGCTAATGAGGTACACCTATCTTTATTCCTATTCCCTGTTCCCTAAAAATTACTAATTTTGTATTTTACCAGTATAGAAATTGCTATAGAAAAACGATATAGATAAATATCTAAAGTAAATTGGAGCAGCTATTTTTAAGCATATCTGATAGAACTCTACGTTTTCAGTGCATTCTTTTTTCAAAGTGGTATTATCTATAACTTTCTCTATAGCATCCTCCTAATTTTAAACTTCTAAATTCTGAATGCTAAATTCTCAATTCTGAATTCTAAATTCTACCAAAACCACCCCAAAAAGCACCAGAAATTATTCCCCAAATTGAGCCAATACCTGCACCAACAATTACTCCTCTTAGCAACGTAATTTGACCAGTAATTCCTAAATTTAAAAACACATAATTACCAATAGTTATAGATAAAATTCCGCCAAGAATTCCCCAAGCGATCGCCATCAAAAAACAACCCCAAATTGCTCCGACAATTGCACCTCTTATCCCAATTAATTCTAATGCTAAAGGTAAAGGAGGAGCCATAATTAATCCACCGAATATAATTCCTGATATTGTTCCACCAATAGCACCATTTCCACTACCAAAAATCAAAACAGCTGTTAATAATTGAGGTAATTTATCAGCACTAACATCAATATTTGTTTTACTCCAAAACAGTAAGCAAACTGTGGCAACTATACCTATAATTGTGCCGAAAAAAGAACCCCAAATTGCGCCTAAAATTGCTCCAGACTTACCCCAAATTCTTGTGCCTCCTAAAAACATAGGAGGTTTAAATAAACTCCAAACAAAACCAAAACTTCCTCCGAGAAATGCTCCTAATAAATAAGCTTTACCATAGTTAGCATCCCGATTTAATATTGCTAACATTAATCCTCCAAGGGCACTGCCTAGAAAAAAACCACCAACAATTCCAGCTATTATATAATTTTTGCTAGATTCATCTTGTCTAGCCATTAATGATTTCCAAATTAGGCTGATAACTGTACACCACAAAATACTGATTAATAATGAACTTACAATAGTGACTAAATTTTGATTAATTCCAATCAATAAACCAGCTAAAGCAGCACAGAATAAAATACCCCAAAGAGTTCCACCAATTATGTACCAAATTATTTTATTAACCATATTTTTATTTTGTTTTGAATAATTTTATAAGTTATCAGTTAATTTAATCATAAGATAGTTCAAGAATTAATAATTAACAATTAATAATTAATAATTACTTCTTCTGTAATAGAAGGATTGGGTTAAAAGGAATTTTTTTCTTCTCAAGGAGAGATTGGATATGTTTAGGTAACCCATCCATGCCACCCTACGGGAAACTTGATTAACGACCGCTTTTTCTCCATGAATGGAGAGGCTTTGTACATTAATTTTTCGGTAAGTAACCGATTAAAAAAGTTTACCTTATCGCCTAACTCTAAGACCGAATATCATTTCCAGGCGTTGGTGAATGATTGTATGATTTTTAGTAGGGGCGAAGAGGGAATCGCCCGTACAGTAGTAAATAGTTAAAACAGCTTTTTTCCTTATGATTAATCTTACTTTTATCGGAATTTCATACCTTATTTCAGCAATGCCTATTATTTTCAGTTTAACATTTAGTATTAAGATACTAGAGGAGTAGGGAAAATAGAAATATTTGTTCTATAAGGGAGACAATAAATATTTTCATCATACTCTTATTCAAACATTATATAATTTTCTTCTCTCACTGTACAAAAATTCACTATTACTTTAGTCTACTAAAACTTAATGCTTAACCTCTTGATAACAGAAGAGATATAACATCTAATATTTCCTATTTTAGATAAAAATAAACTGCCACTTAAACTCAAATCTGCTATACCTAAAATTTTTATAACTCACAATATTTGCCATTTGATTGATTTATTTGTAGATAACTAATTAAAGTCAGCATTCAGCCATAAATGGTCAGCTATTAATTTAACCTGTATTCATACAAAGATGATATTATAGTTGAGGCTTATGTTTATTATATTTTATGCAAAATCAAGAACCACCCCAAATTATTAAACAACGTCTCCTATATAAAGGCAGGAAATTTAACTTTGATGTTAACCATCTACGTCTACCTAATGGAGTTGAAGGAGACTGGGAATGTATTCGTCATCCTGGAGGAGCTTTATGTATTCCTGTTACTTCAGATGGGAAATTAGTATTAGTAAAACAATATAGATTTGCTGTTCAAGGTAGACTTTTAGAATTTCCCGCAGGTACGATTGAGGAAAATGAAAATCCTGCTGATACTGTCAAACGAGAAATAGAAGAAGAAACGGGTTATCGAGCAAATAAATGGCAAAAATTAGGAGAATTTCCCCTTGCTCCCGGATATTCAGATGAATTTATTTATGCTTTTTTGGCAGAAGATTTAGAGAAGTTAGAAAATCCTCCCGCACAAGATATTGATGAAGATATGGAAACAGTTTTAATGACTCCTGAAGAATTAGAAAAAGCTATTTTAGAGGGAGAATTTGTAGATGCTAAATCAATCTGTAGCTTATTTTTAGCAAAACCGTTTTTATCGTAAGCATTCAGCTATTAGTTCGGGTTTGGAGACCAAACCCCTACAGTTTTTTGACAAAAATAATTGAGGATTAGTATTGTTAGAAGTAATTTAATTTATCAGTTTTAGCCTTGGTTTTGGAGAGCAAACTCCTACAGTTTTTGGGTAAAAATAATTGAGGATTAGTATCGTTAAAAGTAATTTCAGTTATCAGTTTTGGCTTTAGGTTTGGAGACCAAACCCCTACAGTTTTTTGACAAAAATAATTGAGGATTAGTATCGTTAAAAGTAATTTAACTTATCGGTTTTAGCTTTGGGTTTGGTCTCCAAACCCCTACAGTTTTTTGACAAAAATAATTGAGGATTAGTATCGTTAAAAGTAATTTCAGTTATCAGTTTTGGCTTTGGGTTTGGAGACTAAACCCCTACAGTTTTTTGACAAAAATATTTGACAAAAATAAATGAGGATTAGTATCGTTAAAAGTAATTTAACTTATCGGTTTTAGCCTTGGGTTTGGAGACCAAACCCCTACAGTTTTTTGACAAAAATAATTGAGGATTAGTATCGTTAGAAGTAATTTAATTGATCGGTTGTGATTAAAATTAACAGTAAACTAAAACAAAATGTCTCACTTAATTCTATTTTGGCATCGGCGCGATTTACGCATTTCAGATAATATCGGACTGACACAAGCATCTGAAGAAACCCAAACAGTAGTAGGCATATTTTGTCTTGATGAAAATATTCTTAAACGAGACGATATTGCTCCTGCCAGAGTTACTTATATGATTGGTTGTTTACAACATCTCCAAAAACGCTATAAACAGATAGGAAGTCAACTATTAATAATCTCAGGAAAACCTACAGAAGCTATACCAAAATTAGCAACTTTTCTAGAGGCAAAAGCTGTGTATTGGAACCTAGATGTTGAACCTTATAGTAAGGAACGCGATCGCCAAGTTACAAAAAATTTAGAAGCTGCAAATATTCAAGTAAAAACTTTTTGGGACCAACTCCTGCATTCCCCAGAAGAAATATTTACTGGCACCAAAAAACCCTACACTGTCTACACTCCTTTCTGGAAAAATTGGAATAGCAAAAAAAAATCCGCTCCAGTTAATATTTCCTCACTCAAAGGATTAACTGAAGAGCAACTTCAACAGACAACACAAATAGGAATAATTGACTTACCCACTGCTAAAGAATTAGGATTTAATTGGGAAAATGAACTGATTCTTGAACCTGGAGAAATAGCAGCATTAGAAAAATTAGAAACATTTTCCAATGAGGCGATATATTCATATCAAGAACAACGAAACTTTCCTAGTATGGATGGAACATCTCAACTAAGTCCCGCTTTAAAATTTGGTGCCATTGGTATTCGTACAGTTTGGGCAAAAACTCAAGAATTAATTGAAAACTGCCGTAGCGATGAAGCATTTGAAAATATAGAAACCTGGCAAAAAGAAATAGCATGGCGGGAATTTTATCAATATGTTATGTACCATTATCCCCAATTAGAAACAGGTCCTTACCGAGAAAATTGGAAAAATTTTCCTTGGGAGAATAATCAAGCATATTTTCAAGCTTGGTGCCAAGGCAAAACAGGTTATCCTATTGTTGATGCTGCTATGCGTCAGTTAAACGAAACAGGTTGGATGCACAACCGTTGCCGGATGATAGTGGCCAGTTTTTTGACCAAAGATTTAATTATTAACTGGCAGTGGGGCGAAAAATATTTTATGCAGAAATTAATAGATGGCGACCTTTCTGCTAATAATGGTGGTTGGCAATGGAGTGCTTCCAGTGGCATGGACCCAAAACCCTTGAGAATATTTAATCCTGCATCTCAGACACAAAAATATGACCCAGAAGCAGAATATATTCGGCAGTGGGTTTCAGAGTTACGGAATGTAGATACAGAATATTTAGTTACTGGTAAAATTCCAGAGGATGAAAGAGACGGTGTAGGTTATCCTCCGCCTATTGTTGACCATAAAAAAAGACAGCAATTATTTAAGTCACTTTATCAGGAACAGAAAAATTACAGTACTTTCAAGGGTAGTAAGGTACAGTAACAGTAATAAGTGAATCAATAAAATAATTTCCGGACTTACCCGGAACCGTCATATCTAGCATTTGCCCTCTAGGAATGGCATTTGCCCTCTAGGAATGGCATTCGCCCTCTAGGAATGGGATTCGTCCTCTAGGAATTTGCGAAAGTCCTGAATTTATCATAGGCGATCGCTAAAGTCAAAAAATGATATCAAATCCGAGGGAATTGGACATAAAAAAAATCTCAAATCGTCATAATTACTCAATCTTTGTAATCCTCTCCCCTCCTTACTCCTTACTCAATCAAGACTGAATCAATCTATAACTGTTTAACCGGATTTGATATGACACCCTTAGGCTCAACAACCTTGCATTTGCGCCAGTTACGATCGGGTTTTTGGGGAACCAAGGCGACAGCAAAACCTGCCATTCGGCGCTGTGTGACCTCGATCGTTCGCTCTAGAGACTTTTGAGCGCAAACCCTATTTATTTGTCAACGACTTCTACTGGACCGACGCTCTAGATCGTGTAGCGCAGAACTTATTATAGAGGTTTTTTGTTACAGCAAATATAACAAATTCCTGGTCTTTGAGGCCTATCTAGTAATGGATCGCCAACAAGCGTAGGTAGAAATGGTTTGTTACATTTATTGGGTAGATAAGGTACGCAAGTTCCAGCACTATATGCATTGAACTTCTTAGCTAATTCCTTCCGACAAGCCATATTCAGTGGAGGCTTTTGTGCAGCAATATTTTTCAAGGATTGTGACGTAGCAGCATAGGAGGGAGCTGTCGAGCTAAAACTCATGACAAGCATCGCCACAGATACAAGGAGAATCGAGCCAATTAGCAGTCTGGACAATTTGGTTAATATCATTTTGATTTCTAGTATACTACAAAGAGAACGGAGCCAATTAGCAGTCTGGACTTGGCTAAGGCGCTGTCGGCATTCTGAGAATCACCGCA
>NZ_JAAHHT010000001.1:172430-180109 GCF_010672085.1 Okeania sp. SIO3I5 | reverse complement strand
GAGCCAATTAGCAGTCTGGACAATTTGGTTAATATCATTTTGATTTCTAGTATACTACAAAGAGAACGGAGCCAATTAGCAGTCTGGACTTGGCTAAGGCGCTGTCGGCATTCTGAGAATCACCGCATCCTTCTGAGGAGCCAAAGAACAACCACTATTAGCGTTTGCATAATTCACGATTGAAACATAGCGATATTTTGTTAAGTCATATCCACCTCCTTTCCTTCGCTCTAGATCGTGTAGTTTAAAACTTATTACATCAGGACTTACGCATAACCACCATACCTAGTAGGGGCGAACGGCCGTTCGCCCCTACATAAGCGTGTATAATTCAATATTTTGCGTAAGTCCTGTACATGTTACCCATGTTAGCAACAAAAGTAACAATATCCCCCTGCCTGAGGACCTTTGAGCATTGGATCGTAAGCAAAAATAGGTAGATCACGCGAAATCTTGTGTTTGTATGCATACTCCGAGCAAGACATCTTACGATTTTTATTGTACTCGTTAATGAATTCCTTCCGACAAACCACATTCGTTGGAGGCTTTTTTGCAGCAATATTTTTCAAGCATTGTGGCGTAGCAACAGCAGCATAGGAGGGAGCTGTCGAGCTAAAAGTCATGACAAGCATCGCCACAGATACAAAGAGAACGGAGCCAATTAGCAGTCTGGACAATTTGGTTAATATCATTTTGATTTCTAGTATACTACAAAGAGAACGGAGCCAATTAGCAGTCTGGACTTGGCTAAGGCGCTGTCGGCATTCTGAGAATCACCGCATTCTTCTGAGGAGCCAAAGAACAACTACTCTTAGCGTTTGCATAATTCACGATTGAAACATAGCGATATTTTTTTAAGTCATATCCACCTCCTTTCCTTAGATAGAATCAAAGCTATATTCTGAAGTTTTTGGGAGCTTAATAATTTTTCATCTTGCTCCCATCCAGATAAGTCCGGTGTTGTCAGTTTGTCCCTGCCTCAGAGATGGGATCTCCCCAGCGATTCAAAGAGGGATTGCTCGGATCTGCAACTGGACAAGTTTCTGTCGGTAGGCGCGCCTTTCTGGCAGCCACGCAACCACAAGCGCTGCAAACTCGCAAATCGCTCTTTTGGCTCAAGGTGATTTTGTAAACGAGTTTGTCTGGAGGTTCGATTAGATACTCGCAGGCTTGGCAGATGTTAAACCGACTTTCAAAGGTGGCCTCATCTACCCGAGCAAAACCTGCTTTTCCCCATTTTAACAACGCTGCCGATGCTTTACCAATCAGCTCTAGGTTCGATTTTTGTTGATGTTTTACATCTTCTGCGAGCTGGTATTTCTCGTTACGGGGGTCCGCCAACAAAACTTTCAGCAAATCTGCGTGATACCGACAGGTAAAAAGATGCCCCGCAAAGCGATCGTCCTGTCTGGCTCGCCGCAATACTGCCTTAGAAATGGGTCGTTCTAATCCTAAATATTCTCCCAAGACAGAACACATTTCATCCCACGAGCTAACTTCTTCCTCTAAATAATGTAGTGCAGGTATCATTATTCCTCCTTCTGGTAACAAGTATTAAAAACGCGATGTGCAACTTTCTACGCCGAACAGGGGTTTCTGGGTCTTTGGCTGAAAATATGCTTCTCAAAACTGCCTAAATCTCCTTGCTTGGGAAGAAAAGTTGCACGCCGCCTATTAAAAGGTACTCCCATGTCCGAACCGTCAAGGTTTGGATCGAATGAAAGAATAAGGGGATCGGGTATGCCTAACTTGATAGCTAATATACCCAAAACCCTTTAGGAATCTCCAAAAACTCAATGCGGTCTGATAAGAGCTGCATTCTTCAGATTATCCAAAGCCCCACCGCTATTAGAGCGTAAATTTGTCACAGTCAGAACATAATTATGACCAGCTTGCAACCCAGTAACTGCTAGGATCACCTGCTTATTATCTGCTGTAGATACTTGCGCACCAGTGACTTTTACATTATCGGAAATTTCGTAATTTCCGACTATTGTAGCCGTACTTGCTTCTACAGGCTCGTCGAAGAATACAGTAACTTGGTTATGATTGACACTTCCTGTCGCCCTGAGAACTTCCAAATAATCTGGGGGAACCTTAGCACAATCGGGAATAGGGAGCAAACTGCGACCATTTTTATATGTTTCTAATCGGCATTGGATGGAAGGATTGTTAAGGATACCTTGAGGATCGCCCGCAGCATTCTCATTTGAAATATTTTGAAACAGATGACGTATTTGTTCTATTCCTGCTTCAACAATAGTCATATATAGATTTTCTTGCCCCCAAGTAGTTCGCATTTCTTCATTAATTCCATTATAGTCAGCTTCCCCGACGAATTTGGCACCCTCAAGGCGGGCTTGCATCACGGAAAGAATGAGCGAAAAGCCTTCTACATACATTCCCCCAACTCTGGCTAATCCCCCTGCAATCAGAATAAACTTCTGACCGTGCTGATTCCAGGCATAAGCATTCGGCTCGTCATTGTACCAGTCCAGGAAGCAAATTGTGTGGGGATGGAAAGCAGAATTAGTCTTAAAGAGCCTTAAAATCTCGAGCTTAGGTGAAAAATTAGTCAGGGAGTTAAAAACAGCATTGTCCCGGATGTCTTTGGCCTGCGCTGGAGTTAAAAAGCTAGCAGCATTGCGAGGAACATTTACTACAGCTTTACGCTTTGGCATAAAGCCCTTTGGCCACGCTTTTTCGTCACCCAAAAATTCATCCAAGGCTCGCGAACTAAATTGAGCCACATATTTTGGCTCTCCTACCTCATACACTTCCTCATCAGGCTTCCCAAATGAATAGATAGCATTGTCACTTAGCTTACGCCGTTCATAGTAAATTTGAGTGGCATAATCTCCCGTAACAATGCCGTTGGAATTTAGCAAGTGACCGTCGAGGTTTGTGCCATCGAACTCTCCCTCCATTTCAATGCTTTGAACGGCCGTTTCGTGTTCGCCAATGACAACAAAAAGCACTTCTGCTGGGTTTCCATCTTTCGTGGTTAATTTATCGCCAGGAATGATGTGTTGGACGGCTTTTAAAGTTTTGCTTGTATTCATCATAAAGAGATGGTCAGCAGTAACTATAATCTTCCGAGGTTCTGGTTCCTGTTCGTATCGGTATTTAACCAAGTAGAGATTAGGAATAATAGACCGGTTCATCGCACCGCTTCGAACTTTAACCTTAGTGGGTTCCCACTTAAGATCTGTTCCCGCAGCAAGAATAGTATCCCCATCATTGATATCCTGAATCAGAACAAATTTGCCTGGTGTCGCTTCAATAGGGGTATCATCCGCAAAGCACCAGCAGCAACAGTAGCAATACCTGTTCTCGTATGTGTCTAAGCCGAATATCGGGGTATCTAATGGAATGTTGTCATGATCGCAATGACTTTTCAGCGCATAACTAACTTTTTTACAATATTTATCGCTACACGGCTTATTTGAGGGTGGTTTGCGAGAGCGAATATTTTGCAAACATTTTGGTGTTCCCCAGGTGGTCGTCATAGTCAACTCCTTTTTTTTGTGAAAGTACTAAGAAAATTAAACGGAGCATTAAGGATTTGAAGTCCTAATGCTAATGGACAGGTCGCATGGTATTTATTATGTCATATTAATCACCCCCTTCATAAGATAAAATCAAAGCTATATTCTTAAGTTTTTGGGAGCTTAAGAATTTTCCATCTTTTAGAGATCCAGGAGTCTTGTGGAGATCGAAAGTAATCGAAGCACTACCCGTCAAAATATCTTTTACTTTCGGTAGTTTTCCCTGATTCTTAAAGACGTATGAAAAATCGTTTTTGTCGCTGAGAGTGATGTTAATAGCTTGAGAGGCACCAGGAACTTGAAAAGAAATATATGAACCTGAAACCTGAGAGTCTGTATCCAGCTTAAAGTAGAAGCCAACTAGCTTCGCCTTATCCCGATTCACATGAGGGGGGATGAAGTTTTCTAACTGGAACTGCAAAGCCTGTGCCTGTGTATCCTCAGATTTATGGTCATTCAAGAAGGCATACCATTCCTGAGAATACTGTTGACTGATATTGAGGAACTTAGATCCAGTCAAGGGTTTGAGGGCAGACAACTTACTGACATCATCGCGGAACTTATTTCCTCCATCGCTAGCAGTGTATTTGAGTTGAATAATGACATCAGAAATCGTCTCGAAATCGAAGCGATTCGTGGCGAGGGGCATAGTTAAACGCCAACTAGAAACGGCTCCAGTCCCTTCAAAGGGCAGAAATCGGCTGTCTTGAAAATCAAGCTGGAACAAGCCCGAGTCATTGACCCCCCTCGAAAGAGCAATCTGTTGATTAATCCACCAATTAGAACGCAAAACATCTGCTTCTGGCGCTTCCGCTTTCCCCCCAAGCAAGAAATTAACCGCGTCTACCCCACTGTGATCTGCTGATAGAACAATTTGGTTGCTGAGTTGAGTGAGAGTAGCATTAATATTTTGATAAGGCCCGACCACCGCAGGGATAGAGATGGAGATGGTCTTGATTTTTCGAGAGTAATGACCGGGGAAGTCATAATCAAAAAGTTTTTCCGACAACTCAAAAATACATTCACCCTTCGTTTTTAGGTCAAGCAAAGCTTTAGGATTTATCTGCATCAGGGAAATTGTCTTTTCGATTTCCAGCGATCGTTTTCCCTGGTCAATACTGGTCTTTTCCATCTGATTCAGGGCTAACATCAGACCATCAGCAGCTCCTAAACCCTTATAGAGGTCGTCCCAATAGCCAAAATTAATGAAAGATTGGTTAGTGTTGTATTCGTACTGAAAAGATCGTTGGGCAGATCGGGCTAAGTCAAAAGCTAAATTGTAGGTTTGGAAATAAACTGTTGAGAGCCGAGTAACCATCCATTGATACAGTTGCTGATTGGTAAACTTATCCTTGAAAAACGCCTCCATTTCTTCGTTCTGCTTGATAGTTTCCAGATGATTATTCAGCTCCTGCTCGGCAATCAAACGCCGGACTTCATTGGCCTTTAGTTGGGCATCAATCTGCTTGGTGTCAAAATCAGCCAGATTCGATTGTAAAGTCCACTCCTCCGCACGGCGGTCATAGCCTGCCATGATTTGGTGCTGCTGGGCTAAATAATTACTGACAGTTGCTAGGATGTCAAAAATACCCGACGCAGCATTCAGCGCATTGCCAATTTGATTCCCCCCATAAGTCATGGCGAAGGGAGACCCCACTTGAGGGACAGCATAACCAATTGATGCTGCTGTTTTAGTGACGCTGCCAGCCACATTGCTAATCGTTGCGGCTAACATACAATCTAAGCTCTTCTGTTCCCGATGGGAAATTCCATTTTTAACCAGATCGGAATAGTGGCTATATCGCTTCTTAGCACTATCTAAACTGGCTTGCAGGGAAACTTGAGAATCGACGATTTCTTGAATCTGCTGTTCTTTAATGGTTGTCACCAGTTTCAACATACTTTGCTCTTGGCTAATCCTCAACAGGTTTATGGCCTCAGCATCTTTTTTCTCAAGGGCATTCAGGAGAGCAGCCCCCAAATTTGCCAGCTGGGTGGTTAGCTCTTTTGCTTTCTGAAGCAAGTAACTAAAGCGATAATAAGGAATAGGGGCATCGAATAGACTAGCTAAGGATAATCCACCGCCACCCGCCGCTGCTGCTCGAATTAAAGCGCGAGGATCGATGGGAGGTGCAAACAAGGCAAGCTGGCGCACCACCCCTTCAATATTCATGCTGTGCCGAATTTTATAAAGCCGATCTTCCACCCGATCCCAATACTTGATGAAATCAGCATTCTCTGGAACGCAGAAATAACTGTCAATATCGTTAAAGGGAGGCTGCGTATATTCTATCGCTTGAACATCGGACTTGATTTCAGGTGTATTCTCCAAATCAATCAAGAACTGCGGTATCTCTAAATGGTGCTTCTGGTAATTATCCTTAATTTCACTGAAAGTCTTGGGTTGTGGTTGCGGCAACTTTCCGCGAGACTGGGGGCGCTCTCCCAGCAAGTCCGCTGCCAGAACATAAAGATTAGTCGCTTTGTTGATGGATTCCCTCGTATCTCGAGCAAATAAATCGTCAGCCCAGTCCAGTATATTATCAATGTACTTCATCACGATCGCTTTGGCATAGGCTACAGTCCGCAACTTAGCAATGATGTCTGGGTTAAAGGGATCGTAGTTGTAGGCTTTGATTTGCTTTTGGTTCTGAAGCATTTCTTTCAGGTTTTCTCGCTTCATAGTCCTGAAGGGAAGAAAACGCCAGAAGCGATCGCTAGATTGAGGGTTTTGACCAGGCTCGGGTTTTTGTGTGGGATTAAAGATGTACTGCAACCACAACCGCGCTTCATCAAATCGTTTATTGGCATTCAGTTGAGCCGCGATTAAGAACGGAGCATGGAAGAATATCTCCCAGAAATACAACCCAAACGCGCCCTCAAAATCCATTTGGTTAGTTGTGGGTGGTATGACCGCTGCCGGCGGACTGATACCGGGAGCGGGATAAAAACGCTTAAAGGGAAGTTCTGGAAGTCGTTGAGATTCAATAGTCAGCAAATTTTCAATGCCACCAGCAAATAACCGTTGATTTAGCATCGGAATTGTGTTGGTGGTCAGTCGTGTAAATTTGAACCTCAGTCGATCGAATTGTTCCGGGGTTGGGGTATGGGATCCTGTACTGATGACTAAGTTATTCAACATATTCGGCAACATTGGCCGCGGCTCTAGAAACAGCATATCTGTCAGCTTGTTAAGATTCTGCTCTTGGGACTGCACCAAAAAGGCTTCGTCGGAATTATTAAAAATCAACCAACCGGGCTGATTAGTAACATTAGTCAAGGATGATTGTTGCTCAGATATGTAATAGAGAATGTCTACAAAATTAGTGTTATTTTGTACTGAATTAGACGTACCAGGGTAATTGTTTCCCCAATAGTTATCCACTACAGCATTGTCACTCTTTACCACCTTCAATTTAGCCTCATCTCTGTTCAACTGAACTTTATAGGGTTGGGGATTATTTTGAGCAGTATGTTGATAATTTGCTATAAGCAGCCGCGTGTCTGCGTGAATTAGATTACTATCAAGTATGGTATTAGTACCTAGGGTGGCGATGCCAGGTATATCATACTGATCTGAAGTAGCATCAAATGCTACTCGTAAAGCATCATATAGCCGATCGTTAAAAGACTTCTTTTGCTCTATAAAGGTATCTTTGCCAGGATTACTTTCATTTGTCGCTTCCTCTGGTCTTTTTGCTATGCTATTGCCAGTTGTTTTGAGTTCTGAACCATAGAGGATAAGCAATCGTTCTGTGCCTGTTATACACGAAATTACTGTATAGTTTGCGTCTGTCTTTGATTTGCTCCAAGGTCGATCAGCAAATATTTCAGTATCACTAAGTATTTGAACAACTATACGAGTTTCACCTTCAATAACAATTTTATCACCATAGGCAAAATCGTTTTCAAATTTTGTATTCTTACCTGTTACATTGCCCAAACCATTTGTTATACTTGCTGTTCCAGTGCCGATGTAAGGTTGAAATTTCCCTTTTTTTTCTTGAGGAATAATTTTGTATTTTGCATTCGTGAGAGTCTGATTCCACGGTTCAGGTACTGCTAAATTATTGTCGTCTGCTATAGCTCCAACAGTACGAACTTCTCCACCACACCAAATCCGATCTCCAA
>NZ_JAAHHT010000001.1:166690-172330 GCF_010672085.1 Okeania sp. SIO3I5 | reverse complement strand
TGAGGAATAATTTTGTATTTTGCATTCGTGAGAGTCTGATTCCACGGTTCAGGTACTGCTAAATTATTGTCGTCTGCTATAGCTCCAACAGTACGAACTTCTCCACCACACCAAATCCGATCTCCAACTTGAACTTCTTTCTCAAATTGAGTATTTTTTCCTGTCACAGTAGTTAATGTTGAAGTAATACTGACAGTTCCAGAGCCGACAAGACCCTCTCCAGTATTGAGGATATAGGGTTCGCGCCAGTATGGGTCTTGGACATCAAAACGATCGGCAAGATTTTCATCTAAATGAGGAATAATTTTGTATTTTGCATTCGTGAGAGTCTGATTCCACGGTTCAGGTACTGCTAAATTATTGTCGTCTGCTATAGCTCCAACAGTACGAACTTCTCCACCACACCAAATCCGATCTCCAACTTGAACTTCTTTCTCAAATTGAGTATTTTTTCCTGTCACAGTAGTTAATGTTGAAGTAATACTGACAGTTCCAGAGCCGACAATTTTGGCAACGTCTTGTAAATGAATAATTTCGTATTTTGCATTCGTGAGAGTCTGATTCCACGCTTCAGATACTGCTAAATTATTGTCGTCTGCTATAGCTCCAACACTACGAACTTCTCCACCACACCAAATCCAATCTCCAACTTGAACTTCTTTCTCAAATTGAGTATTTTTTCCTGTCACAGTAGTTAATGTTGAAGTAATACTGACAGTTCCAGAGCCGACAATTTGGACAATACCTAATACATCCGATAAATAGGGATTGGGAAAAGCATTGATGACCACATCGGCTAACAGAGTTTGTGGATGCACCCACTCCTTGGTAATGAAATTATAAAAAGAATACTTGATAGTTGCTTTGTAAACGGTTTGCGTATTCGATGTTGTGCTGCCTGAAGTGTTGCTAATCGTTCCGCTTTTTCCCGTATCGAGTTCCGTCCAGAAAATAAATAACCGACCAAAGCCATAGACTGGTGTAACGTTCGATGCGCCAATAGTTAGTTTAATCTCTTCCCAAGGAGTCCAGTCATCCCCATTCTCCAGAGCGCGGAAATAATAAGTATATGGAACTGTATTGGTGCGTCCAAAGATAAATAACGTATCTTTCTCTTCACCAGTGTTGGGATCGATGCGGGTACAATGATAGCTGGAGGTGTGGATTAAACTGCCCAAGATAGACACTTGTTTAAAGTATTGCTGATAAGGAGCAACTACCGTCTCTTTAGTCACCTTGGTTTGCAACAGGGCGTTAGCTAACTCCTCAAATTCAGGGGTGCTACCTTTCCTCAAGGAAGGTTCAATATAGTTTTCTGGATACAAGAATATCTTGCGGTTGACCTCCCACACTCGATACTCGGATATCCAACGCCACCAAATCTCAGGCACTTGAATGGTGTTGACCCCAGGTTCCAACATCATGCGGCAGCGCTGCATGTACAACTGAACGGAAGCTATGCCCTGGGCTATTTTTGAAGTCGTAGTGCTGCTACTCGTTTCTACATCAATGAGCAAGTATTTGTAGAGATCGGAGGGACGCTCTATAGAAGGATCGGTCTTATGGATCGACCAAATAGCATAAGGTAAGAGGACGTCGCGCTTGCGGGTATTGAGTTCGTCGGTAATCGACTTATATACCTGGGTGAATTCAGTATCCTTGTATTTGGCATTGACAACCTGCAAGGTAGCTGCAGCAATCTGACTATAAGTAGTCCAGTTGGCTGCATTAATCGAACCAGAGGTATCGGCGACCGGTAAATGACTCAGGCTGCTTAAGCGGCTCAGAAAACTAACATCACATCCCAATACCCTGCCGACATCGAAAACATTCTTGAGACGCAATAAACCCGCAACAGTATCATAATCGGCAGACGTGACTACACTAGCAGGCCAAAACAGATCGATAAGAGTATCAATTTCATCAGTTTTCCAGCCAGTTATATCGGCTAAAGCCTCAAGTTTTTCTGTTTTTTTGCTCTGTTTGTTAATCTTAAAATAAGCAAGTAGAGCATCCTTTTGAGAACCAAAGCTTTTTACTAAAGACTTGAAGGTAGTCAGAGAGCGAACATCATTGAGGGTTAGCTTGTTCAAATCTGCAATATTGAAATGCTTGGCTCCACTTATAACTGCCTCAGTTTCAGTTTGAGTCAGTGGGATATTGGTGACAAGCAAACTCCATCGGGCTAATGTTTCGAGGAACTTTTCAACCTTGTCATTATCTGGAATATTTCCCCCACTTGCCATGGGGGTGAGGAATGTTTGCAAATAATGAGTTAACTGGCTCTGTTGCATTGCATAAGGCAGAAGTGCCCTTAGACTCTCAATAGTGTAGTTGAGGAAATCGCTCAACCCATTTAATAGATTCGTTTCCTGAAGCAATTCTGTTTTCTGCAAAACATCGGCGGTATGATTAATATTTCGTTGAACCTGGAGCAGAATTGTTTTCACCTTGCCGATCTTTAAAGCCTTATCGTTATCGCTTCCAGTGAAAGCTGATTTTAAGAAGTCCAGATTGGTTTGAGCGTTGATACTGCTACTGAGAGTACCCGTCTTTTCACCAGTTCTTATCGTAACAACTGGGGGAGATTGAGATCCTAGTGCAGTCAATACTGCTTCTGATTCGCTTTCTGTGATTGAATTTGTGGGGGTATGGAAAGAAGCTTTACTGAGAGGAAACAACGAAGTCTTATCTTGATAGCCAGTGATTTTTTTCAAGAATATGCCAACATCTGTGATAAAATCACTAGCTACCAATTTCTGGAAAATTTCCGCAGCTTTTTCGGTGTCAATATTTTCAAATATTAAAGCACCGGGATTTAGACGCGATCCTTCAGCAGTAACAGCTAATCCTTGAATAAAAGGCTTGATGTCAGTAGATTTATATTCTGGCTTAAAGTAGTTACTCGACTTCCCAGTGATAATGTATTTGAGTTCGTAAATATTAAGTGATGATTTAGCAATCCAATCAACTATTTCTTTGAGTTTAATGAACTCTTCAATGCTTGCTGGCACTGCATTTTTTTGCGGACTCAGATAAGATGCTGCCTCGGGATAATGCATGAGGCATAAAAGGTTAAGATATTCATCAATCGTGAGTTCAAAAAGAGTAGACTGTTTGCTCAAGCGGTAGAGCCAAGTGAGGTTATCCAGATTTAGTGGTAACTTGCCCGTGGTAATTTCCAACAATTTCAGTAGATAATTTCCCAGAGTGGTTAAATCCCCATCGTTGAGCATTAAAGCTGCTTTCAGTCGGTTTCTAAGGATGCCGTTTTCGCCTGTTGTATCTACAACTTGCCATTCTTGAATCGGACTGCGATTCGGATTAAAAGGAACCGTTGTACTGTTGTACGGATTTTGTCCGTCAAGAAGAAGGGGATTATTGAAAACGCGGTCAAACAGATCTTGCGGGTTATGGGGCTTGCGCTTGCCAATCGTCTTCATGGGATGCCAAAAGCTAGTTAGGACATCCAGAGAAAGCTTTGTTGAATTTAGTAGCACCTTGATTTTGGCAAGATAGGCGATCGCCTGGCCGGTTATTTCATCAGCCCCATTATTTCCATAGGAAGCCAATGCCCAATCCAAATCTGCATAAGACCATCCCAATATCTCAGCCAAACGAATGAAGCGGTTGAGGCGATCTAGACGCTTAAGGGATAGACCCTTAATATAAGCAATAGGATGGTCACGATTGGTTTTGTCCCAATCAATATGGAGATATTCTAGTCCGGTTTCTCCAGTTTTGTTGATAAAGAACTTATTCGCAACGCCCAGTGTCTGCTCTTGCGAAGTCAGCTCTTGTGTAAAAAGCTCTTGCAGCCGATCGTGGTCGAGATTGGTACGCTTGAGAAAGGTTTCAACTACCTTTAGGTTTTCAACCAAATCCTGAGCCTTATTGGTGTATCCATAGTAACGTTTTAAGCTATCTTCGCTGGAATCTGCTTTGGTGATAAGCCCGTACTCTTCCATACTCAATCCCAGAGATTCGCGAGCAACATCAATCTCCTTAACAAGACTATCGTCAGTTCTCTCTGGAACAATTAGGACTTTGTAAATTGAAGCCAAACTGGTTTTGAGACGGTCTAAGTAGGTGCGCGTTTCTACTAAAGGCAAATTGAAAGGTAAGTTAAAAGGATAACCCGCAACAGCCAAGGTATTAAAGGCACCATTTGTCATTTTTTTGGCAATATGCTTCTCTATAACATCGTTCACCACCTCCAAATAAGGTATGGTAGTTACGATGTTTTCGCAGGTTAAAGACAAGTTAAAGAGATCTGGCCGCCGCTCCTCCAGCGTATAACCCTCAGGAATAGTTTTATTAGGTTTAGTATTAGGGTCTGTAATATATTTATCGACAATCTGCATAATATTGACAAAGTATGCGGATTGGCTAAAAATAGACTGGCAGTGTTCGCATTCTAGGTAATCTAGACTTCCAAATAGTTTTTGGTAGCTCGGAATCCCTTGGAAATAGGAGTCTATCTCCGCGTCTGTATTCGCAAATGAGGTCGCCTTGTAGTAGGGCGAAGCTACCATATCTTTGACAGCACCGTAGACATGTTGAACTTTAGTTTTGATATGAACTGCTTTCTGATAAGCCTTACGAGTTCGTTCCTCATCACCATCAAAAGCATCTGCATGGTCTCGCACAAACTGGTGCTCTGCTAATGCTGCAATATGATGAGCTGAGGTCAACCCCTTATCTATCAGCTTTTTAGCTACTGCCTCATGGGCCTCAACCCTGAGCAAACGCTGGTGGGTTTTTTCAGTTTCGTAAGCTTCCTCAGTTTTGGCAGATTCTTCTTTCTCCGTATCTACGGTTCCAGAGTCAACTGTATCTGCTTTTTTCAGTTTAGATATTGCATTTTTGTCGTAAAAATCAAAATTCAGAATATCTAAATCTGGATTTTGCGTATATAAGGGTGTTAGTAGTTCCTTCTTGATTTTAAATTGTTCTGACATTTTGAATTATCTCACTTGTAACTGTTTTACTTTTTGTGATTGAATT
Source organism: Okeania sp. SIO3I5 (assembly GCF_010672085.1). Classification (GTDB taxonomy): domain Bacteria; phylum Cyanobacteriota; class Cyanobacteriia; order Cyanobacteriales; family Microcoleaceae; genus Trichodesmium. Next base: position 167,323 of record NZ_JAAHHT010000001.1, on the reverse strand, counting down.
GTTTCTTAGTTAGTAAGCAACTTCAATCTTTGATATCAGTAGTCTGGGATTAGCATGTTAGCATTTTTATCGATCTAATCTTCTAAATTAGAACAATTGGTTTAGAAATTTGTCAAGACCAAATCGGATTTTTTTGATTCGCCTTTCCTGTGCTAATTTCCTTTTGGAATAACTGGAGATCGGAGGCGATCGCTCCTAGCTTAATCTAGTTTTGGTTAGCTTTCCCAGGGGGCTATCGCATCAACCCGAGGGTGTGAAGTCTTGGTAAGTTTTGAGGCGATCGCTAATTATCTCTAGCTTTCAACCTTCCCAATTTAATGCTGTTACAGCATCTTTATCGAAAAAGTAGCAGGTTTGGAGGTCGAGCTTAGGGTTGCGTTCAAAAAATGGTTTGAGAATTTCATTATTTTTAATGGCAGTCAAATCTGACATGAGAGCATTTTTCAGTTCGGGAAACCACAGTAGGAGCTTTCTCGCATTTGCCCTGACAGGGTTTCGGCTATAAGGATATGGTTCACTCCTATGAAAAGCGCTGTATTATAGTTAGTAATTAATTTCTACGAGAGATATAGATTGATTCGCCCACTACTGGCGATCGCTTTCCATCCCTCACATTTTCCGTAAGCCAACTTT
>NZ_JAAHHT010000001.1:129994-166590 GCF_010672085.1 Okeania sp. SIO3I5 | reverse complement strand
GATATGGTTCACTCCTATGAAAAGCGCTGTATTATAGTTAGTAATTAATTTCTACGAGAGATATAGATTGATTCGCCCACTACTGGCGATCGCTTTCCATCCCTCACATTTTCCGTAAGCCAACTTTTTACTATTAAACACTTGTTTCTTCAATTTGTCAAGGCAAAATCTGATTTTTTTTTGACGAGTTGTTTTTTCCCATGCTAGTTGACTTTTCGGATAACTGAATGTCAGAGGCGATTGATCGCTTCTTGGGAACCCACACCCATACCCATTGGTTTTGGGTGGGTTTTGAGGCGATCGCTTATTTCCTCTAGCTTTCAACTTTCCCAATTTAATGCCATCACTACATTCTATCGAAAAAGTAGCAGGTTTGGAGGTCGAGCTTAGGGTTGCGTTCAAAGAATGGTTTGAGAATTTCATTATTTTTAATGGCAGTCAAATCTGACATGAGAGCATTTTTCAGTTCGGGAAACCACAGTAGGAGCTTTCTCGCATTTGCCCTGACAGGGTTTCGGGTATAACGATATGGTTCACTCCTATGAAAAGCGCTGTATTATAGTTAGTAATTAATTTCTACGAGAGATATAGATTGATTCGCCCACTACTGGCGATCGCTTTCCATCCCTCACATTTTCCGTAAGCCAACTTTTTACTATTAAACACTTGTTTCTTCAATTTGTCAAGGCAAAATCTGATTTTTTTTTGACGAGTTGTTTTTTCCCGTGCTAGTTGACTTTTGGGAGAACAGGATGTCAGAGGCGATCTTTCGCTTCTTGGGAAATCTACACCCATACCCATTGGTTTTGGGTGGGTTTTGAGGCGATCGCTTATTTGCTCTTGCTCTAAATCCTCCCAATTCAATGCCCTCACAGCATCTTGATGGAATTGAAGGTGTTGAGGTCTAATTCGGGAGGGCGAGCGAAGAATCGTTTGAGAATTTCATTGTTTTTAATTGTGGTTAAGTCTGACGTTGACTCCTGTTTTTTTGTTTAAATTGGGTATTTCGGTTGGATTGCAGTGCGTTAACGACAGTGTAACGCACCCTACAAGATATGGGATCTTACTACAAGACAGGAGATCGCACTTAATCATTGAGTTGCTTTCAGATCAAAAAGATCCTTGACGAATGCTCTTGAGTGTTTTGATACTTGTTGTACTAAGTCTATAAAGCTTTTCGATTGGTTCAATCGTTGGATATCGCCTCTCAACTGGTTGTAGGCATGGCTTGTGGTATTCATTGCGCCTTGATAATCTTTTCGGCTTGCTGACTGAACTCGTCTATATGCTTGGATCGTTAGCCACTCCTCTCTTGACAGATTTCCCGCCACATCTGTTCCCCCTATTACGTAAAAGTGATTAGGATCCTGTACCTGTGGATTAAGATTATCTACTCGATAGATTCTACCACTTGACACCTTATAGTCGCCTGATAAAGAGGGGATATTTCCGGTTATAGAGTTCTGCGACTCCACGCGCTGCTGCTCATCTTTCCAGCCATGTTCTGGTTCGTACAAAAGGGCAAACGGATTATCATCAAGATAGCTTAGCTTATTTTTAAGATAGTGGTAGCTTTCGTAGCGACTTTCTTCAGATTTTTTTTGTAACATTCCCCCAATTTCAATTGCTTCTTTTTCTAATGTTTCTTTATTTATATCTGTATGAATAACACTATTCATTTCTTCACTATGACTATCAGCAATGTATTTGTAGTGGTGTCGCTGTAGGCTAAAGTCTAACTTAAGCATTCTCTGTCTCAGAGGAACTGTCAAATGGATTGCGTGATGTTCGTCTATTACCGCAGTTGGCGATGTCAGTTCTTTTTGTGATTTATCTTTTGCCTTTGTGGGTTTGTTTTTAGCATAGCCTTTAAAATCTAAATAACTGATCGGATTCCCCCCTACAAAGGCATACAAATTCAACCCATCAACAGTCCCCGCAGGATCGCAACTCAACCAGCGTCCCAACCAAGGGGCATAATACCGCGCCCCATAGTAATACAACCCCGTGCTATCATCCCTTTCCTTACCGCTATAGCGATATTCCTTCAGCTTCACCTCCTTCTGACTCTTACCTGCAATAAATGCCGTGCCCCCATAAGGAAAATACTCCTCATAGCTGATAATATTAGCATCACCATCCACTTCTAAAGACACCGAACCCAAGCGATCGTCTAGTTGATAGCGCAGACTCCTAGTTTGAGGTCTGTCAACTTCCCCTTGTCGATCGTCCTTCTCCCAGTAATGGATAATCGCCACGCAGGTTCCCTGGTCCATTACTCTCAGTGTATGCCGTTGTAGGATAACTGTTTCACCACTGGCAGTTACATCATGCAACCATTTCTCCTCATAATTTCCCAGATAGATTTTTGTCTCCCTGTGATTCACTGCACCACCATTGGCCATCCGTTCCGATACCTTACGGGTTCTCATTTCATTGCTGTCGTAGTTGTAATAATCGCGATCGTCCAACTCACTAGGACGCTCTATTACTCCTACCTGGACCAAATTTTCACAGCAATTCCAAGTCAAATCTACAGCATTATTGATTCCGAGCTGTTTCTGGTTCCCAGAGCGATCGTAAGTCACATTAGAGGATTCACTCGACCCATTTTGGGTGCTGCTAATCCTTTGCAACCGATTTGAATCTGGCATTATTTCCAGAGCGCGCGTCCAAGAATTTGTCGCTGCATGGGTCGTTTTAATTAAATTCCCCCCATCATCATAGGTATAATTTTCTCTGTATTTCTCCAGGGCATTACTATCGCTAAACGGTATAAATTTACTCTGCTTAAAGTCACCATCTTTTTCATTATTTTTATAGGTGTTGCCATTAATACCAGGATGTTGCCTACCATTTGCCTGAATTAGACGATATAAAGCATCGTATGTATAATCAGAAAGAGGTTTTACTGCTTGATTATTGTAAAAAACAGTTTTATAACTTCCATCGCACATCCGAGTGATATTCCCAACTGGATCGTAGATATAACTAATGTCTTGAATAACAGTAGGGCGATTATGGCCTTGGCGATCCTGGCCAGGTCTCCTGCTCTTAAGTCCGCTTAAGCGCAAGGTAGTATCTTCATAGGTATAAGTTGTACTCACCCCACTTCCATAGGCAACCTCAGTCCTTTGTCGGTTGGCATTATATTTAATGTTGTTGATAATCGACTGTGAATTGCCTTTGAATTCAACAGCAACACCCTGGATCAACCCCCCTTGATTGTAAGTATTCTTAGTCACAGAGCTATCCGGTGTTGTTTCCGTTAGCAACTGCCCCAAAGCATTAAAAGAAAACTTCGTCTGATAGGTTGGTGTTTCTAGGGGCACCTTCCCATTCCAATCAATGTAGTCTTTGTAATCTTGGGTAAGCTGCCGCGTCGTTTCCAGTAACTCTCCTTGGAAGCTATATTGACTGTTGACAATAACCCCAGACTGATCCTGAAGTTTGTACAGTTGGCCTCGCAAGTTGTACGCTTCTGCTTGAGGTTGGTTTTCGCCATAGACAAAGGTTTCAACGATATTATCTGTAGCGACAGTACCATTATTTTTGATACCTTTTACCCGGATTCTTAATTTTCTTTGCAAGCGATCGTAGGCGATCGTCTGGTCGAAATTACGAGGACTGAGATTCCATACAGAATTGCCAAAAATATTATCCAAGCTCACATTGCGTCCGGCATCAGCGCTATCTGTTACTACAGGAGTTTTGCCGTATGCTGCCATAGCATATTCGTATTTAAAGTTGTAGTAATTCCTTCCCTCAGTAACATTAGCATAATAAAGTCGCGGATCTATTGACTCTATTTCCCGTCCCTGAATATCATACCTGTGATAGGACGTCAAACAATTCTGCTTCAACAAATTGAGAATATCCTCGGCAAATTGTTTGTATTTATCGCCCAGTTCCTTAATGAAGGCGTCTTTAAATCCCTTGCTGTAGGGTTTAAACTTATCTGCGATCCACCCCGTATCAGCATCATCCTTCGTCATATATCCCTTTTGGAGCAGCACTTCCCAAACTTCTTCAGAAGTAATATGACCCCTTACGATCGCCTGAAATGCATCTAGCGCCACTGCACCCAGATTATTTTGAATTTCTAGAAAAGTCCGTCCCAAGCTATCCAACACCGCCATGGACGGAGTATTGTAGAAAGCTGCCGCCTTGGACAAGGCATTCTTTTCATTCTTTTGCACTTCTGTGGGATCAGCAGGGTAGTTAGCTATAAAATTTTTGTAGTAACTAGAGTCTTTTACCGTGTCATTCTCATCATAGTGCTTGATTTCCCAAGGCGTGAATTCCACTTTTGAGTAAAACCCCTTGGGAGTATCGATCCTGATTTCCCGCAACAAGGGATCGTACTGAAAAACAGTAGGTGGCGGTACTAGCTTTTCCTGAACAATTTCCTCCTGGCTTTCATATAGCGCCCTGTTGGAAAAATAAGGCAGATACTTTTCAGCTACCTTCCCCTTATTGTTGTAAACGGTTCGTCCCGAAACTAGCCAGCGATCGTTGACATCTCCCCGTACTGCTTGCTTGTTCCCATCTCGTTGTAAATTACCGTTATTCTCCCAAAGGATGGCTTCTCCAGGTTCAACTAACTGCTTTTCTTCTACCACTCTACCAAAACCATCGGAATAACCGACTGAAACCCTAATCTTGCTTGACTCTCCAACTGGCAGATCGCTGACATGGGTTTCCCGCATTAAACTGATATAACTCGCAGGTTGTTTTTCCTGCCGCCAAGCAGAGAGATTGTAATAAAAGAACGTCGTAGCTTCTTGCAGGTACTTGTTTGGCTGCGCTAGCACATCCTGGAAACTCCCATTGCTTTGCACATTATAGTTACGCAAATCCCCATCTCCAGTTCGAGGATTTCCACCAGACCCTTTTTTAAATATAGAAGTGGCAATCACCATTCCCAAGGGATCGAACAGCACCTGATGGATTGTTTGATTGATATCTATTAATTGCCAAGGGGTGAGGGTGTGGTAATCTATCTCCGCTCTCATCACATTCTTTTCAGTGTCTGTGATATACAGTTCTGTCTGCACTGGCACTAAATAGTACTTGTCGTAACTTACCATCGTTTTAGCGCGTAATCCATCCCCTTGGCTAGCTGTTTTGGCAAAGTCGTTTTCTGTCTTACAGGGCAGATAGAATTTGTCCGAGTAATGCTGCACCAGACCTTTATTCCACCAGTAGTCGTCTTCTAGGAAATATCCTCCCTCATCCCTAACAATTTTTGATATATCTACCTGGTTGTTATGGACTTCCAGCCCCCATCCCTTGGGAAAAACAGCCTGCTGGTGGTGGTGCAGCAAAGCTTGTGCTGTTATCTGTCCCAGAGGCAGTACGTTATGGAGTGCTTCGTTCCAGAAATAGGACCGTTCCCAAGAGAACAGGCGAGCTTGTGGAGCTTGGCCGCTAAATTCCTCCCCATAAGCGATCTTATTTGTCAGAGCTTCATTAATCTGCTGACGGATCTCTGCCAAGGTAAAATACCCCGTTCCCTGCAAATTCAAATTATTAATTTCCCAGGATTTTTGTTCGTAGGGGATGCCTATCAGCCTAAAAGCAGTTGTCTGCTCGATAAACTCCCCTAACTGCACCGTGGCTTTCAGGGCTGTTTGTTCCGGATATATATGGATACTTTGGTTCTGGCGTCTGCCGTAAACAACCGTACAAGCTTTCTTGACATTACCAAAGTCTGTAACCTCCAGCACAAATTCATGTTGGATGCGCGGGTCTAGGGGGTTGCGCTCGTAATGATAGGTGAGGGTTTCTAGGTCATGGACAAAATAGACCCCATATTTATTTTTCCCTTGCGGTTGCAGCAACCTGACACTATAATTCGTCTCCGTAATTGTATAGGGTTCCGTAAGCTGATAGGAATTCTGTTGCCTCTCTAGGGCATACACCTCTGACCGCAGCACTGTCCCCTTTAATGCTCTACAGGCCGAACGCCAGGCTTCGCTATCTGGCTGGTAATTAGGATGTTTCTGCTGGTAATCTTGATAATCAAAGACGCTATCCGGGAACGAGTAAGCCTCTGGATCGCCAGCAAAATACTCTTTTTTATATTGTTGCGAAAGCTCCGTGCCTTCCAACCACGCCCCAGTGTGATACCAGGTCTTGGTCACTACTGGCCAGGGTTGCTTGTCATCATCAGCAGGCAGGGTCTCCGCATCCTGCCGTTCTACCATACCAAAGCCGCGAAATTCTCTTTCTTCTCCATCATAGTAACCGTGATGGTAGCTGTATTTTGCTACCAGGGTCGTCTTGGAGATTAAATCCTGCGTTTCTGTTTGGGCAACTACTTGTACGGGAAAGGGGAGGTTGGTAATCCAAGGCCGCCCTTTTTCCTTATCTTCTAGATAATATTTTGTGGAAGTGCCGTAGGTAATACGAGTTGTAGCTCCGAGATTGTTGTCTGTCTGGTTCAACAGGTGGGGTTTTGTTCTTTGGCAAAAGTCGTAACACCAATGGCGGGGTTGGGAATGGCTTTCGCTCAAGACCATGCAAGTCGTGCCGTTGCCCAATACATCGGCAAAACTAATTTGGTCTAAGTTATCCCATTGACTCGGTAAATAAACAGTTATGGGTCTGCTGAAAGCATTACCACTTTGATTGAACCAAACCATGATGCGATCGCTCTTGACATACAAAATATCTGCCGTCCCTGAACCATCAATATCAGCCAAAAACAACCGGGAGACATCGAAGTCTGCCCCAAACTTGGGTGCATTACCCAAAGTCACTTTTTTGCCAAACTTGCCGTACCCCAAAGATGGCCAGCATTCTACTAAACCATTTCCGATTCTGACTAAATGCTGCCTCCCCGTACCGAAGATATCCGCAAACCGCAAAGCTTCCGTGCGATCGCCTTTCTTCTCCAAAGGCAAATCATTTTCCGGGTGCTGTATCAAAGGCAAGCCAAAACCTTCCTTCCCTTTTCCTGGATAAACTTTGACGCGATCGCCTTCCATCCGCAACAAGTCTAATAACCCATCCCCCGTAATATCCGTTAATTTACTGTCTGGGTCCAGAAATTCATTAGTAAAAGCAGGAAAAGTTTGAAAACCCTGCCAAGAGCGATCGCTTTTGACTTCGTAATATCCCGACACATTTGGGGTACTCAGAACTAAATCTAATTTACCATTTCCCGTTAGATCGATTAACTGTTGGTTGTTAGTTTTCCCATAAGGAAGTGGCAAAGATTGAGGTTGTTGGGAAGGGTTATATTTTACGGCTTTACTTCCCTCTCCGTTTGCTGCCGCTTCCCAGTACAGAGTTGTGCTGCCGTCGTTGTACAATACTCCCGGAATACCTTCCCCGTATAAATCTAGGATTTGATATCCCGAGGAAATCAAACCTGGTAAAAACCGATCATCCTCTTCTAGGAATAGTTCAAACTTATGTCCTTCGGGTTTGAATTTAGTATATTTAAACTCCAGAGGTGGTAAATTCTTGGTTTGATACTGACCATTTTCATAGCGATATCCGATCGCTTCCACAGAAGTTAAAAAAGTAATATTAGGGTCTTCTTGATAATTGAAGCGCGTGGCATGAACTAGAATTGGTTCGCTCCCCAATTCGGCAAAGCGGTGGAACATTAAAACATTGCTGCACAGTCGATAAGTGCGAATTTCAAACCCTGCATGATAGGTAGAAAAGGGGTCTTGCCGGTTCGCCCACTCCTTAACTGGAGTATAGGGTGTAGTCTTAGTCGGGTTGATGTCATATTCGCCGTAGTCAAAGATTACTTCAAAGTGCCAGATAACACTGCTGAAGTCATCTCCTTCTTTCAGAGGTTGGTCGTTTCCATACTGAATCTTTTCTATATATTTATTCGCCGTTTGCGTCCGATTCTCTTCGTAAATTGCCTTGGGGACTCCCTCGGTATTTTCTTCTTTGTAGCGATAAATAATGTAATTTCCTCGCGCATCGAAGCTTTCTTCTAGAAGCCACTCAAAGATGCGATCTGCGTTTTCGGGGTCGCTGATTCTTGCTTGAGGCGTTTTGCCAAAAATACTGGTAATATTGTCTTTACTGGTTACTTGCCAATAAGACTCTCCCGTTGAGTTGTCAGTCCATTGCTCAATTTTGGCAAATAATCCTTCCGTCCGGGGGCGGTAGGCAATGATGTGGTAACTGCCTTCAGTGCGCGAACCTATCGGCACTAAATCGTCGGCGTTAGAGAGGATAAAGGTATCAGTGCCGTCGTATTTGGGCAGTCCTTTGGAGGTTTTGCGGGAAATTTTGGGAATGGACAGAGCGAAACCCAAGCCAAAAATCCCGTTCCCATTACCAGAATTGTAACTGACGCTCAGTTGCGGTTCAAACCCACGACAGGGGGTAGTAGATATGGGAATAGAAACCCCCGCAGTACCTGTAAACTCATCTGGTTGAAAGGTTTCGCCAATGCCAGTAATTGCCCCGCCACCTTTGGGTAGGGATACTTGGGTCGCTGTAATTTGCTTGCTGGTTGCGCTATTGCTGTTCATAAGACATGGGTTTAATAATTTGTCAAATTTTGAGGAGGTTGGTTGCAGTCATGGTGGAAAATAACAAATTGTTATGTCATTTTAAATCCTCACTATCTGGCTTTTGGCCTTAATTGTCTTTTTTGGCGTTCTATTTTTTAGACGTTGCCCGTTGCTCTTTTCTGACCAACTTTTTCTGTTTTTTTCATTTCTTTTTTTATTAGCTTGTTTGGATTAGCAGGGTTACAGATAGAGGAATTTTTGGCGTTCTATTTTTTTAGACGTTGCCCGTTGCTCTTTTCTGACCAACTTTTTCTTTTTTTATTAGCTTGTTTGGATTAGCAGGGTTACAGATAGAGGAATTTTTGGCGTTCTATTTTTTTAGACGTTGCCCGTTACTCTTTTCTGACCAACTTTTTCTTTTTTTATTAGCTTGTTTGGATTAGCAGGGTTACAGATAGAGGAATTTTTGGCGTTCTATTTTTTTAGACGTTGCCCGTTACTCTTTTCTGACCAACTTTTTCTTTTTTTATTAGCTTGTTTGGATTAGCAGGGCCACAGATAGAGGAATTTTTGGCGTTCTGTTCTTTAGACGTTCCCCGTTACTCTTTTCTGACCAACTTTTTCTTTTTTTATTAGCTTGTTTGGATTAGCAGGGTTACAGATAGAGGAATTTTTGGCGTTCTATTTTTTTAGACGTTGCCCGTTACTCTTTTCTGACCAACTTTTTCTTTTTTTATTAGCTTGTTTGGATTAGCAGGGTTACAGACAGGGGAATTTTTGGCGTTCTGTTCTTTAGACGTTCCCCGTTACTCTTTTCTGACCAACTTTTTCTTTTTTTATTACCCACGTTCCGCACTTCAATTTGCAACATAAAGTAGTATGGAAAAAATGGTAGTTTGATAAGTATTTATACTGTACAAATCATCTTCATTGAGCTTTCTCAGAAGTCAAATTCTCAGGAGAATCTTAAGTATTTATACTTAATAGAGCCAGACAATTAGTCGGCATCATTCCCTACTGACTACTGACTACTGACTACCCACATTTTGTACTACATTTTGTACTACAAAATGTGGGTTATTAGCTGGTTTGGATTAGCAGGGCCACAAACAGAGAGCTAACTACAGAAGTTCAAAAATTGAAAACAATAATTATACATAATTAAATATTTCTTGTGATATTATTCAGATTATGTCTAATTTATGATGAGGAAGTACATTAAGCGTTTCAATGAAGCTGACAGAGACTTTCACCCTACTGTCAACTATGCAAACTATGGGCAGAAGTAGCTAGTTTTCCAAGCGATTTGAAGCCTGTGGAGAAGATAAGTTGCAGACTGCAGTCGGTGGTATTCTATGGAACAGGAACTGAGCTGCCAAAGTTCATGCGATAGCCTATGGGCAAGTTTGGGTAAGTTTAATAGAACGGATTTGTAGAATCTATATTTAATTTGATGGAACTAGACCTAAACTACTATGTTTAGGCTCAAAGTAATAAATGGATGCAAGTTGTGACGACGAAAAGAGTAATAATCAGGTGGTGGAGTTATTCGTACAATGTGATATGCTTAACCCTATGATTCAAAAAGGTAAGCCCAATAAATAGCTACAAAGTTGAAATTTAATTAACTTCAACAAGGTTGGTTATGCCGTTAGGGGAGCAAGTGCAAAAGCTATATCCCAATTTCATCCAACAAAGCCTTGTCTAACTAAAAAACATAATATCCTAAGCATTGCGTTGCGTGGCAATAGAGTTTGTATAGACACATTATGTAACGCTTTGTATCAGTTTTATAGAACCCCTAAGCGGATCTATTTAGAGATCGGGAGATGGGGGCCTAGATTCTACCTTTTTCCCCTATCCTATTTCTCTGACTCCTGACTCCTGACTCCTTTGCCCAAAACCCGCAGCTTTGCAGAGATACACTTAGGGTTTCTATATAGCAGACTTCAATTGGGTACAATTATCCTTGTTTGTGAGCTTCCCGTTATAATCTCCAACTTAACGGAAGAAAACTTAACAAAAAAAACAGTTCACCACAACGCCGTCTTACCTCAGCTTTTGACCTGGATAATACCAGGTGGGTATCTCGGCCCAAGTTTAAAGTTTCTGGGTACAAGCCCAGTTTACTGCCACTTAAACATCTAGATTCCCAATGTTTTTTGATTTGTAGGTCAAAAAAACATTATTGGCAGTCACCAACGTCGCAGTAGAACCTAGTGAATATTATAGCCGTTATTTTTTTTCTGTCATCCCCTTTGGGTAAGTCAAAATTCAAAATTTAAAAGTCAAAAGTTATCAGTCCAGTAGTGAACTGTTTCATCTTAAATTATGCATATAGATGTAGGTTGGGTTGAGGCCCTCACACGGATTATGCCACGGAGATACGGATTAAGAGGTATGACAAAACTTAATAACAATCTTTCTCCCCTACTCCCCTGCTCCCCACTCCAACACTCAACATTTTAGCCATATAGCAGTCGAAGCAAAGATTAGGACATTTCTCAATCCTGAAATCCTTTGACAGCTTAATATTCCCTATTCCCTATTCCCTATTCCCTATTCACGCTTCGCGTAGCGCTATACCAGATATTTTCAATTTGATTAGCGATCGCCTCACTCTCCCGACGCATAGTTTCAAAATTTTCTTCATCTAGCAACACAGTCACATGACCTAACTTCCGTCCTGGGCGAGATTCTGTTTTGCCATACCACCAAACGGAAGCATCAGGAATCTTTTCTAACATTTCCCGTTTTGTCAAGTAGGGATTTTCCCCAAATTCATAACCCAATAAATTTACCATTACTGCTCCCCTCACTTTGAGAGTGGTACTACCCAGAGGGAAACCACAAACTGCCCGTAAATGTTGTTCAAATTGGGAAGTCTCACAAGCATCTAAAGTGTAATGACCAGAATTATGAGTTCTTGGAGCAATTTCATTAATCAAAATTTTCTTATCTTTAGTAATAAACATTTCAATTCCAAATACTCCTACTACTTCTAAACTATTGAGGAGAGTGTGAGCGATCGCTTCAATTTCTTTTGCTAATTCCAAATTTTTATCAGGCACAAAAACCCGCCGACAAACTTGATTTTCTTGTTGAGTTTCTACCACAGGATAAACCTTAACTTCGCCAGTTACTGAACGAGCGGCAATAACAGCAACTTCTCGGTCAAAAGGAATAAATTCTTGTATGAAAAGTTCAGAATTTCCCTGAGATTTTAAACTCTCAATATCCTTGATAATAAAAGTTCCTTGCCCGTCATAACCATGACGACGAGCTTTTAATACCAGAGGGAAAGATAAAGACTCAATTTCTTTTCCCCACTCCGAAAAGTTAGGAACAGGTAAACCTAAATCTCGTAAATAACATAACTGTTCATATTTATCTAATAACGGCTTCAACACAGATAAACTCGGACGAAAAATTACATTATTTTCAGCCATATTTGACAACTCATCTATATTAATAAACTCATTCTCAAAGGTAATCACATCACAACTATTTGCTAACTTATTAGTTGCTTGAGGATCATCAATTTTTGCCAAAATAATATCCTTTGCTATAGATACTGCCGGGTCATTTTTATGAGGAGTTTGAATGATTAAATCTACTGCCAATTTTTCAGCAGCATTTGCCATCATCCATGCTAACTGACCTCCACCAATAATACCTACTCGCTGAATTTTTTTTTGTTGGTTTTTTCCCTCTTGAGTCATTTTCATTTTTCTCATTAATTTAATTGTAACTTTTGTATTTTACCAATAAAAAAATTCGTAAGCATTCAGCTATCAGCTATTAGCTATCAGCTATCAGCTATTAGCTATTAGCTTTATTACCTTGAAAATAGGAAAAAGCAATTGAGAGGCTCCAAAGAATTAAAAGTTACTGTAAAAGTCCATTAATTAACTTTAATAGTCTATCAAGCTACATTGGTTCATTTTTATTGCTGAGAGCTGACTGCTAATAGCTGAATGCTTACAAAAATTATTGTTATTTCCTTAATTGGCAGAAGGAAAGCAAATCAATAATCTATATAGAGACATAAATGCTTTGGCATCAATATTGTGAAGCAATAGAGTTTTAAGCTTTTCGTTAATTAATTCTTATAACACCACCTTTATTTCACGTAACTTCATAATTTATTTGTTAGTTTTCTGAAATCTATTCTTGTTTTTCTGTGAGCCGTATATTCAGATAAAAAATATTAGTTTTGCCTTGCTAATTTATGCGAAATGCTTTGAAACTAGCTCTTGATTTTTGCTATCCTTCTGTCTCATAAAATTTTTATTTGGAGATAAAATCGTAAAATTTAACTTGAAAAATTTGAGAAAATTTATGACTTGTTTATACCTCAATATATTCTTGATTTTGCAGTTTGTAAATTGTTAAATTTATCTGGAGTTTAGACTAAAATTATAGCAATCAGTTGTGATTTTTGAGAATTTGTAATATTTTAATCGTAGGAGTTTTCTCTCCAAACGCCATATTAGCTTGTGGAAAGGAGACCAAACCCCTATAGTTTTTTCTCATATCTCATTCCTGATTGCTATATAGTATACATCTCCGAAAATTAAAAATAGAATCAATTCCTATCCATAAATTATCAATTACTTCCTCCTGTTCCCAGTTAAGTGTTCCCTGTTCCCTCTTTTCCGGAGAGGTCTAATATATCAAGGTAAGCGTTCAGGTATTAACCAGTATTTCCTAAATAATTCGATGTGATTTATCCCATACTTAAAAATGCCATTGTCTCCCAAAGCTTCAAGATTTTTTTGATATTCAGATAATTAAAATTATAGAAAACAATTTTTTGATCGGGAATAGTTAAAACAACAGTATTAATCATCTTTTTTTTCTATCAAACCATTTTGTTCCCATTTCAGTCATAGCAGAGAATACTAGATAAAAAATCAAAACACTTACACCAATCAGAAAAGGTATCAAATCATCCGGCATTTGTTAAATCCTGGTCAATTTTCTTCCAAGATGGTAACATAAACAGCGTTTTCGGCTGTCGCCGAGATAAAACGCGACGCTAAATCAAATGTGAAGGGTTGCGTCAGCAGTATTCCTTTCTACCTCTTGGATAATAACTATGCCCATTGTCAACTTGATTCTAATTTTTATTCTGCCTCTAATTGCTATTGGTTTGATTATTTGGCGTTTCTATCTCGAACCAAAAATAACTATGTTTGATGATGAGAGAAGGGTACAAAACTTTCGCAGTATGGATAGAATTTTTCCTAGTAAAATTATCCGTTGTGCTGCCCAACCCTATATTTTTCAAGAAGATTTGTGCGACCTAAATACACCCTATCAATTTCAGGGTGAAACTCGAACAATACTAGATTTTTTACAACGGACAGGTAACACAGGATTTTTAATAATTAAAGATGACTTTATTGTTTATGAAAAGTATTCTCAAGGTTATACAAAGTTTGACAAAAAAACTTCTTGGTCAGTTGCCAAAGGCTTTATTTCTGCCTTAATTGGAATTGCTATTAATGATGGTTATCTTGAAAGTATTGATGTTCCGATTACTCAGTATCTGCCAGAGTTAAAAGAATCGGGATATAACAATGTACCAATTAAGCATATTCTGCAAATGTGTTCTGGAATAAAGTTTAGTGAAACTTATGAAGATAAAAATTCTGATATTAATCAACTTTTATATAGGTTATTTTTGTATATGCGACCCATAGAAAAGGCGATTTTAAATTATCCTTCTAAATTTCCTTCAGGAGATTATTTTGAATATGTCAGTTTGAATACTCAGATATTAGGTTTATTGTTAAGGCGGGTAACTGGGCAAGATATTGTCAGTTATTTAGAAAAGAAATTATGGCAACCAATGGGAGCAGAATCAGATGCTTATTGGTTAACAGATAATTATGGAACTGAAGTGACTTTTTGTGGGATGAATTGTACTTTGAGAGATTATGCAAAGTTTGCTTTAGTTTATCTACACAATGGATATTTTAACGGACAACAAATTATTCCTAAAAGTTGGGTAAAAGAGTCAACAATACCTGATACTCCTCACTTAAAACCAGGAGCAACAGACGAATATTATTTTAGGTGGGGTTATCAATATCATTGGTGGATTCCTGAAGGTTCAAATGGTGATTATTGTGCAACTGGTGCTTGGGGACAATACATTTATATTAGTCCAGAAAATAATTTTGTTGGGGTGAAAACTGGTTCTAGTAATAGTATTTTGAGAACTACTGATGATTTGGAAACTGTGGCTGTATTTCGAGCGATCGCTGATCAATTAATTAATAATTAATTATTAATCATTAACAATTACCTCTTCTCTAATAGAGGGATTGGTTAAAATAATTTTTTTGGCTTTTTTTCTCCCTAAAAGTAGAGCCTTTAAATCTTCATTTTTCGGTAATAGCAATTTATAGAAGTATTAACCTATGTAGAAACAATTGCTTGATTTTGAACGATCGCTGATGAGTTGGATTCACAAATTAATAATTAATAATTATTTTTTGGGGAATAGAAAGATTGCTTAAAAGGATTTTTTTTGCTTTTTTATCCCTGGAATGAGAGGCTTTAAATTTGAATTTTTCGGTAATAAAATTTATCAAAGTATTAACCTATGTAGAAACAATTGCTTGATTTTAAGCGATCGCTGATGGGTTAGATTGGGATTAATTAGATTAGGTTTCAGGTTTGAATAGTTTGGATGAAATTAGGAGGATGTCTAATTCAGTCTTAATTTATAAATATGAATTTTAGAAAATATACAACTTATCCTAATATTTACTACTTCTTCTAAGTTTTATTTATGTTTATATGGCTTTGAGTTTTAAAATTTTAAACTTTGTCATGGATTGATGATAAAATCTCAGAAAAAAATTTTCCATTTTTTCACGAAATTTCAATCTTTTTAGCAATTTTGCTCAATTTTGTAATATTATAAGTAGTGATATAATCCTGCGGTATTCTATGACTTTATGAAATTTGGAAGCTGCAAATCCCTATAATACCGTTGTTTTGAGAGGCGATCGCTCTTAACTTACTTTTAGATGAATGACTAATTTTTCTCTCTTCATTTTGCGACTGGTTGATAGATTTACTATTTTATGGTATGTTAATTTCTCTATATTTTTTAGCTGCGCAAGTATCAAAACTCAATCCGCTGGTGTCAATAATTGGGCATTTTGTGTTGAATCAAAAGTCAAGAGTACAGGCGAGTTAGCCCAGCTAAATAAATAGTATCACGATTTTAGACAGAATGCAAGATATTTTTCCTTCGCAGATTTTTTTGGAGCTTCACAGAATGAAATTTACCTCTACTGAGGATAGGCTTCTATATATATTACACATCTCCAGAAAAGAGGGAACAGGGAACAGGGAACAGGGAACAGGGAAGAATAATTGATAATTTCTGGATCAGAATTGATTTTACTTTTTATTTTTGGAGATGTCTATTAGTTAGGGTTTGCTGATTAAATCTAAAATGAAATTTACCTCTACCGAGGATAGGCTTGTATTTACATTAGGCAGAGGGAATGAGGCGATCGCTAGTCATGTCTGACAGAAATAATCGGGACTACAGACGATACGGAAACCGAAGTAGTTGTATTTGAAAAAATGCCAGGCGAAATACCTTTCTTGAGCTGATTTTTTGTGGGAGCTTCACAGAATGAAATTTACCTCTACTGAGGATAGACTTCTATATATATTAGGTAGAGGGAATGAGGCGATCGTTAGTCATGTCTGACAGAAATAATCGGGACTACAGACGATACGGAAACCGAAGTAGTTGTATTTGAGAAAATGCCAGGCGAAATACCTTTCTTGAGCTGATTTTTTGTGGGAGCTTCACAGAATGAAATTTACCTCTACTGAGGATAGACTTCTATATATATTAGGTAGAGGGAATGAGGCGATCGCTAGTCATGTCTCATAGAAATAATCGGGACTACAGACAATACGGAAACCAAAGTAGTTATAACGGAAGACACGCCCAAAGTAACTGACGCGAATAGCAGAACGGCAGAACTCAGGATTATCATACCAAGAACCACCCCGCAGCGGAGAACTATCTGCGTCCCTCTCCTGCCAAGCACTCCCATCATTAGGCGCACCCTCATAATTATCATGCCAAATATCCAGACACCACTCCCAGACATTGCCGTGGCATATCGTATAAACTAAAAACATTAGGAGGAAAAATTCCTACATTTGTTGTTTCTTGTCGATAGTTACCTTTAGGACCACAAAAATTTCCCGAATTAATACCAGAATCAGAAATAGGAGAAATATTTACCTTTGAAGTGGTGAGTGTTAATAATTTTGGCAAAATAATCAACCGCACCCCCGGTAATGCCAGACAAAAAATCGAAGATTTAGGTAATGGTATTAAATTAGAAATGGTTTATATTCCTGGGGGAAGTTTTCTCATGGGTTCGCTACAAAATGAAGAACGAAAATTGAATACAGAAACTCCTCAACATCAAGTTACTCTCCAACCTTTTTATATGAGCAAATATCCTATTACTCAAGAACAATATTTTGCTGTTATGGGTAAAAATCCTGCTCATTTTAAAGGAAAAAATCGCCCTGTAGAAACTGTAACATGGTACAACGCCACAGAGTTTTGTCAAAAGCTATCCGAGAAAACGACAAGAATTTACAGTTTGCCCAGTGAGAGTCAGTGGGAATATGCCTGTCGAGCTGGAACAACCACACCATTTGATTTTAGAAAAACTATAACGTCTGAGTTGGCTAACTACAATGGCAACTATATTTATGGCAAAGCTGCTGTACAATACCTACTCAATTCCGGCCAGCACCAGGATAAACCTTGTAATTACCAGTTTTGATGCTTGCTTCTTGCTTCAATCTAGGGAGTCGGCCCCTTCTAGTTCACAAGCGTAAATTCGGGTACAGCCTACCCTAGTTTTTTGATTAACTTCCCCATATTGAGATAGTACAATCGCCGCATTCAAATCGCGGTCTATTGTTGTAGCACAATGAGGACAATTATAGATGCGATCGCTTAATGTTAATTCTTTGTAAATATGACCGCAATTATGGCAAGTTTTAGATGATGGAAACCACTGGTCAGCTAGCACTACACTACCACCACTAGCAAGGATTTTGGTTGTCAATCGTTGCCTAAATTCATAAAAACCTTGGCGGGCTACTGAGTAAGCTAACTTTCCATTTTGCATCATGCCTAAAACGTTTAAGTTTTCCAGAGCAATATGCTTATATTTACTTGCCAAATAATAAGTGGTTTTTTCGAGGAAATCCCTGCGCATGTTAGCAATGCGGGCATGATATTTGGTGAGTTTTTTGTAATATTTAATCGCATTTTTAGAAGGAGGTTTGCCTTTACTCCCTAGCTGTTTGTTACGATTTCGCCATTGAAACTTGGCAAGCTTTAACTGCTCAATTTTAATCGAGTCTGGAAGAGAGATAACTTCGCTTTTATTAAAATTCGCTACCGTAGCAAATTGCTTAATTCCAACATCAATTCCCAAAACTTCTTGAGGGCGTTCTTCTAATAGTGGATGAATTGGTAGTTGTTCGGCTTCTATACCGAAACTAACAAACCATTTTTCTCCGGTTTTGCTAATAGTAAAAGTCTGACTTGCCGTAGTATAAGGAATTGATTCAAATAATTGAAAAATTCCTAAAGTTGGTATTTTTATGGTCTTACCTGCGTTTATTGTTACTTTTCCATTACCATCATAAACCGTGAAAGATTGTGCATCTTTTTTGCTTTTAAATCGGGGATATTTACTGACTCCTTTTTTAAATCGAGAAAATGCTTCGCTTAAATGTTTAAAAGCACTTTGATAAATCCGAGACGAATAATTATTCGTCCAAGCATATTCTGGTTGCTTTTTGACATAGTTAGTAAAAACCTTTTTCCCCTGGCTTATCCGTTCGTTATAGCTATAGTTGACTTTTTGACCGCGTTTATTAACTTTGGTCAAGCATGAAGTTCCATTAACCATATTAAGAGCATAGTTGTACACAAACCTTTGATAACCAGCACATTGCGTCAAAATGGAACGTTCTTTATTGTTGAGTTTTAATTGAAGTTTAAGTGCATACAATCAACATCACCTCCTACCAGTTCACTATAAACTACAATTAGAAAATTTGTCAAAATTTCTCTATCTTTGTTCTCTGTTATTGTCATAAATTGCCAGGGATATTAATACTAGCAATTAGCTCCTAGTGTTATTTAAGTTCGCACTCAAGGTATTTTACCTGATGATTTGGAAATGATGTTGGTGGAAGTTTTACGTCAGTTTGAATCAGAGTTAAATTCTGGAGCTTTAATAGTTGTTAATAAGGAGCGAGCAAAAGTGCGAATTTTACCTTTAAATTAGGGATATTAAAAGTGGTGGAGATGCTTGGGGTTGGTGTTAGTTTTTTTCTGTGTCAATTTTCATAATTTTTATTGTTTTGGGATGAGAAATGTCTAGTAAGGGAGCAAGATGCTCCCACTGTTTCTTGGACCAAAATAATTACAATAGATTACCGTTACAATTTACTATCTACAAAGATTGTTGTGTAAATCTCTGAAGTAATCAGGAAAAATACACCATGTACATTGGTACTGTGTAAGTCCTAGTTTATTTATTCCTACCTACTGACCAGTTTTGCTCATTGCCTCTACTTGCTCCTGCAATCTACGGATATTAGTATTGAAGCGATCAACACCTCTTTGAATATTCGGATTAACCCTTCCAGGAGCAATTGCATTACAAATTACAGCAGCTTCCGGGGAGCCAGGCACCTCGCAGGGATCTACGCCAGATGAGTAACGAGGACTTGAATAAGATGGACTACGAAAATTAGCTCTTCTATTTATTATTTTTATTGAAGAAAGCGGAAAAACACACCCCTCTGGATAACACGCAGATGGATTATGAGCAACGTTAAAACAATACTGATTATCATTAGTACAAACACTGCTTGGTCTGCCATATCCCTGTGGAACAGCAAGATAAAGTCTACCTTGATTATCTTCAACAATCCTACTTTGACCAAAAGCTTTTTGTACTGAACTTAGACTCATACCAACAAAACTAATTAATCCTAATCCAGCCATTAGTAGATGTTTGGTTTTCATTTTTCTTAGCCTCTTGAGAAAAAACTATACTACTTTTATTGATTAAAATTGACTAATTTTAAACCTAAAACAATCCTCTGTCAAGTTTGAGAAAAATCAAATTATATTAGTCTCCAAATCTAATTTTCGCTTGGGTTTGGAAACCAGGGTTTGGAAACCAAACCCCTACCGTAAAATATTACAATCTATTTAAAATTACTATAGATATCTATAATCAGATTTAGTATATAATCTTCTTCCTTCTTCCTTCCTAAAAAAACGTGAAAATATTAATAGTAGGTAACGGCGGTAGAGAACACGCGCTCGCCAGAAAACTATCCCAATCTTCCCAAGTTCAACAAATATTTTGCACCCCAGGAAATGGCGGTACAGCCACCCAAGCAAAATGTCAAAATATACCCATTCCAGTAACAGATTTCCCAGCCCTCAAACAACTCATTGCCGACCAAAACATCTCCCTTGTAATTGTTGGTCCTGAAGTTCCCCTAGCCCTAGGCATCGCCGACTACCTACAACAACCCAATCTCAAAATATTCGGTCCCACCAAAGCAGGCGCCATTCTCGAAGCTAGTAAATCTTGGGCAAAAGATTTTATGTCCGAAGCAAATATTCCCACCGCCAAATCAGCCACCTTTACCAGCGCCCAAACTGCCAAAGAATACATTACAGAAATTCCCATAGTCATTAAAGCAGATGGTCTAGCTGCCGGAAAAGGAGTCACCGTCGCCACTACAATTGAAATGGCTCATAATGCTATAGATGCCATTTTCCAAGGAGAATTTGACCAAAATAACCAATCTGTGGTAATAGAAGAATTTCTCACAGGTCAAGAAGTATCAGTATTAGCCCTAACCGATGGACTAACCATTCGTCCCCTATTACCAGCCCAAGACCATAAAGCAGTGGGCGAAGGAGACACAGGACCTAACACCGGGGGCATGGGTGCTTATGCCCCGACTCCAATTATTACCCCGGAACTCATGGCCGACATTCAACGAAAAGTCCTAGAACCAACTTTGACTAATTTACAAAAACGTGGTATTGATTATCGGGGTGTGGTCTATGCTGGATTAATGATTAGTCCCACAGGAGAGCCAAAAGTATTAGAATTTAACTGTAGGTTCGGTGACCCAGAAACTCAACCTATTCTGTCATTACTGGAAACTCCATTAGACGAATTATTATTAGCTTGTTGCGAACAACGTTTAGCGGAGTTGCCCCCTATTAATTGGAAACCAGGAGTGGCGGTATGTGTAGTTTTAGCTTCTGAGGGTTATCCGGGAGCTTATGAGAAAGGTAAAATAATTTATGGCATAGAAAAAGCTGAAGCGACTGGAGCAACTATATTTCATGCTGGAACAAAATTACAGGGACAAGATTTAATTACTGATGGTGGTCGTGTATTAGGAGTAACAGCAGTGGGAAGTAATTTTACTGAAGCTAAGGCAAAAGCTTATGCTGCTGTAAATTATATTCAATTTGAAGGAATGTACTATCGCCGAGATATAGGTAGTCGGGTTTTAATGAATAATGAATAATGGATAATGAATAATGGATAATGAATAATTGATAATAAAAACATTCTCTAATTATCAATTATTTGTTAGGGCTAGCTGATTAAATCTAAAAGCATTAATAAATAAAAGTTTTATCAATTTTAGGTAATTCAAAAGTACCATCTTTTCCATTGATAAAGCTAAAAAAGTTTGCATTTTAAAGTAACTATAGCAGAAAAATAACTCTCAACTATTCTTGAGACCTTTTCTGTAACTCCTATTTCTCCTGTACGGGCGATTCACGTTTGTGTAGTATTCCGCAGGAAATCGCCCCTAGGACTCCCTACTCTCTACTTTAATAAAAAGACTTATTCAGTAAACTCTAATTCTAAATTATAATGGTGGTCTTGTCTTAGGAGTAACAGCAGTGGGGGATAATTTTATTGAAGCTAAGGCAAAGACTTATGCTGCTGTAAATTATATTCAATTTGAAGGAATGTACTATCGCCGAGATATAGGTGGTCGGGTTTTAATGAATAACGGATAATTGATAATTGATAATGAAAACAATCTCTAAATTATCAATTCAGAATTCAGAATTCTAAATTCTAAATTCTAAATTCTAAATTCTAAATTCTAAATTCTAAATTCTAAAATGCTTCCCCTCCTCAAAAAAATCGGAGAAATCATTGCTAACTGGTGGTCTGAGTTTACCCTTCAGACTAAACTCATGGCAGTCATAACCCTAATAGTATCTTTACTAATGAGTAGCTTCAGCTTTTGGGCAGTAAATACTATTCAAGAAGATGCTCGCCTCAATGATACTCGTTTTGGTCGAGACTTAGGTCTATTATTAGCAGCTAATGTCGCCCCACTTGTAGCAGCAGGCGATCGCAACGAAGTGGCCCGCTTTTCCAGACTTTTCCACAACAGTACCTCTAGTGTACGTTATATGCTTTATGCCGATGAAGAAGGAAAAATTTTCTTAGGTCTTCCCTTCTCAGAATCTGAGGTAAAAACATCTCTTACCCTCCGTCGTCGGATTCAACTCCCAGAAGATTTTATGGCCAATGTAGAAGCAGGAAATTTTTCTGCTCTACCTATGGTGCGACAACATTTAACTCCAAATGGAGAATTAACGGATGTTTTTATTCCCATAATTTATGAGGATAAATATTTAGGAGTTTTAGCAATTGGAATTAATCCTAATCCGACTGTTGTTGTCTCTTCAAATCTAACTAGAGATGTGACTTTAGCAGTTTTTGTTTCGATTTGGTCAATGGTAATTTTAGGGGCAGTGTTTAATGCTTTGATTATTACTAAACCTATCAAGAAATTATCAGAAGGTGTCAAAAATATTGCTCAAGGAAACTTTAAACAAAGGATAGATTTACCCTTTGGAGGAGAACTAGGGGAACTGATTTTGAGCTTTAATGAAATGGCAGAACAATTAGAGAGTTATAAGAAGCAAAATATTGAAGAATTAACAGCGGAAAAAGCTAAATTAGAAACTTTAGTTTCCACAATTGCTGATGGTGCTTTATTATTAGATGCTAATTTACAACTTATTTTAGTTAATCCTACTGCTCGGCGCATTTTTAGTTGGGAAGAAAAAAAAGTCATAGGTATAAAAGTAACAGATAATTTACCTCTAGCAGTACAGATGGAGTTAAACAGACCACTTCATCAAATAGCTAAAGGGGAAATAGAAGGGGGTGAATATCGTTGTACTTTAGATGAACCAAATCAACGTACAATTAGAATCTTATTAACAACTGTTCTTTTAAAAAGAGCATCAGGTACAGAATCTCTTTGTAAAAGTTGTATTTATGATGCTTATGATAGTTGTAATGTTGTTGAACGTCCTATAGTTAATGAATGTACACTTTATGAAAATCAGCTAGAAACAGATTTTCTTTCTCCATATCGAAATAGTCTCAAAGGAATTGCTATAACTGTGCAAGATATTACTAGGGAAGTAGAATTAAATGAAGCTAAAAGTCAGTTTATTAGTAATGTCTCCCATGAATTAAGAACGCCTCTATTTAATATCAAATCTTTCATCGAAACTTTGCATGAATATGGGGAAGATTTAAGTGAATTAGAAAGACGAGAATTTCTGGAAACTGCCAATCACGAAACAGACCGTTTAACTCGTTTAGTTAATGATGTATTAGATTTAAGTCGTCTAGAATCTTGTCTTATTTATCATCTAAATGCTGTTGATATTCCTCAACCAATAGAACAAACTTTAAGAACTTATCAACTTAATGCTAAAGATAAGGAAATAGAGTTAAGTTATCAGATAGAAACTGACTTGCCTCCTGTGGTTGGTCATTATGATTTATTACTACAAGTATTTGCTAATTTAGTAGGTAATGCTATGAAGTTTACTGAAGCAGGAGGTCGAATAGTAATTCGAGCTTATCTATTAGAATCAGAGTCGGAAAATAGCAATATAGAAGCTCAACAAATAGAAGAAGGAGGATGGATAGTTTCTTCTCCCCCACCTCGACCAATAGAATTACATTTACCACCAGAACCAAATCCTCAGAAGTTTGTCAGAATTGAAATTTCAGACACGGGAAGTGGTATCGAACCTGAAGATCAAGAGGCTATTTTTGAAAGATTTTTCCGAGTAGAAAATCGAGTTCATACTTTGGAAGGAACAGGTTTGGGTTTATCAATTGTTAGAAATATTATTGATAAGCATCATAGTAAAGTTAACCTAGTAAGTGAACTTGGTGTTGGCACAACTTTCTGGTTTGATTTAGTAGTGTTTGAAGAAAAGTCAGTACCAGAAGAAAATCAGTTATTAGAAGTAACTTAATTCAGTTATCAGTTATCAGTTATCAGTTATCAGTACCTCTGTAAGCATTCAGCAGTCAGCTATCAGCTATCAGCTATCAGCTATTGCCTTTAGTTTTAGATAAAAGCTTTATTAATTGAGTTTTATTAATTGGTTGGATATAACAGTTTTATTAATTAACACCAAATTTAGATATTACTAAACTCGTCTGAGTCTTATTGCTGATAGCTAATAGCTGAATGCTTACGATTGCTATAGTCACAAAGACAATAAAAAACTTATAATAATTAGAGTCAAAAACAACAACCAAATCCTATGTCTCTGAAACCAAAATTTGACAATTTTTAACCAACTATTATGATGATTATTATAAGTAGAATTTGGTACAAGAGGTTCAGATTGGTCATGGAAAAGAGTACAATTTTTAGCGTAGGGACGTTGAGGAAAATTGCAGCTATCATCTAAATGGTAGAGGCAATTATTACACAAATATTCCTCTCCTTCAGCTTGATAAAGGGGGATACCTGGATGACCAAAAGCTTTAAGAGAAACTCGACAATACGGACAAGCGATCGCCTGACTATCAATTTGTTGATGACAACGAGGACAATTTAACATTTTGATTATATTAAATATATAAGTTCAATAACTTCTTTGATCTACAGTTTAAGTATCTAGCTTAATTTAAGTTAGTTGTTTGTATATACTCAAAAAGGGAAAAAAATATGAATAATACTGAAAATTTACTTCAACAACTTTTAATGATAGGCATTGGTACAACTTCCCTAGTGGCAGAAAAAATACAGGAAGTAACTAACCAATGGGTAAAAGATGGGACGATCAACTCAGACCAAGCTAAGACTTTTGTTGATGATATAATGCAGCAACTTAAGTCGGAACAGGGAAACTGGGAAGCTCAGATGGAGCGACAAATGCGGAATGTGATGCAGGATATAGGTGTTCCTCGTCAAGCAGAAATGGACGAACTGCGGGGTCGTTTGGATCGTTTGGAGCGTCAGATCCGAGATTTGGAAAATCGCAATTGGCGCTAGATCAAGTCAAAATTCAAAATTCAAAAGTTAGATTCGCAGCATGGACTAAGTTTGAGAGGCATAAAATAAAGTCAAAAGTCAGTATTTCTGAAATATACTAGCTATAATTTTAAGCATTCAGCCTGCTAATAACTGAATGCTTGCCTATAATTTAAACTTCATCTGATAATTTTTGACTTTTAACTTTTGAATTTTCACTTAAATTAGGAGGATTAATTTTGCGAGGAATTATTATTAGTCTGGTAATAGCAATAGTCTGTGGTTTAGTTTTGATTATTGCTCAAATTACAGGTTCGGGAAAAGGAGCAGTTGCCTCTCAAAATACACCAGATTCTATAAATTCTACTGAAGTTCTGGAGCAAGTGGCAGAAGGTACTAAACTAAATCCAACAACAACAACAGAAAATATTATGGCTCAAGATAAGGAAGAAACTATTACTACTGAATCTGGTCTCCAGTATGTGGTATTGCAAGAAGGAGATGGCGCTACTCCTCAAAAAGGTCAGACAGTTGTAGTTCACTATACTGGAACTTTAACGGATGGTTCTAAATTTGATAGTTCTCGCGATCGCAATCAACCTTTCCAATTTCCAGTTGGTGTAGGTCGAGTTATTAAAGGTTGGGATGAAGGGGTAGCTAGTATGAAAGTTGGTGAACGTCGTAAGTTTATTATTCCACCAGAATTAGGATATGGTGCCAGTGGTGCGGGTGGGGTTATACCTCCTAATGCTACTCTGATTTTTGATGTGGAATTATTGAGAATTGCGAATTAATTAGGGAATAGGGAATAGGGAATAGGGAATAGGGAACAGTTGGAAAAACATTTTCTCTTTCTAGATTCATCATTTTCTCTTTCTAGATTCATCATTGGTCTATGGTCTATATCCTAACCAATTCTTTATTAGCTATCAGCAATTATAATTATCAATAGGGAATAGAGACTTGTTTTCTATTCCCTTTTATTATTCTTTATTCCCTTTTATACAAGAGCTGAAAACTTTTAAAATTCTGACTCCTGACTCCTGACTCCTAACTACCAACAAAATATTACAATTTAGATAGGATTATTATATGTCAAATCTCACAGTTAAAGATTTAGAAATATTGCAAGGTACTCTGATTAGATAGGATTACTATATGTCAAATCTCACAGTTAAAGACTTAGAAATATTGCAAGGTACTCTTGATAAATTAGATTTAGATTATCAATTAGAGTTAGATGAAGGAAAGATATTAGTCATGGGTCCGTCGGATATTATTTCTAGTGAAGTTGGGGTTCAGTTAATTAGATTATTAGGTAATTGGGTTTACCCACGTCGTCTCGGACGTTTGTTTGATTCTAGTGGTGCTTTTGTTCTTTCAAATGATAATTTAAAGGTTCCTGATGTTTCTTTTGTTCGTGCCCAACGTTTGAAAAAAAGTGTTCGTTATTTTGGGAAGTTGGTGCCTGATTTAGTGGTAGAAATTAAGTCTCAAAGTGATAGGATTAAACCTTTAAAGAAGAAAATCAAGAAGTATTTAGAATTAGGAGCGGAAGTAGGAATATTGATAGATCCTGACAAAGAAATAGCTATAGTTTATCGTCCTAATCGTGAAGAAATTGAGTTAAAAAATGGAGATATTTTGACTATTCCTGAATTATTTGGTGAGTGGGAATTATCTATTGTTGAACTTTGGCCGCCTGTGTTTGATGAAGAGGAATAAAGCATTTAGCTATTAGCAATTAGCTCTCAGCTTTTTTTTATGAATAAAGCATTCAGCTATCAGCAATTAGCTATCAGCTTTTTTGACGAATTAAGTCAGAGTTTATTTAAAAAGACTGATATACTCATCCTAAATGATTTGTGAGAAAAACTGTAGGGGTTTGGTCTCCTTTCCCCAAGCATGGAGAGCAAACCCCTACGATAAAATATGAGAACTTATTTAGAATTTCTATATTAACTGAATAGCTACTTATTTATGCTAGAAATAATAATTCAGATCTATTATAAATTAAAGCAATTCCAAAGAAGCGTGAGTTACAAAATTCCTTGGTTTTAGGAAACAGGGAACACTTAACTGGGAACAGGGAATAGGGAATAGGAAACAGGGAATAGGAAATAGGAACAAATAAAGATAGGTGTACCTCACGATTGCTGAGAAACGCTATATTAATTATTAATTGTTGAAAACCTATTTAGGATTGTTAGATAATCAAGAAGTTATAAAAATTATGCAAAGTACATTGCTAGTTTGCCCACCCACTTCACGATAGATTTTACAGTTTCTTGATTTTCTGACAAATACTTAATCACACCTGTTACTTGTTCTACCTGTTCATGGCTCATCAAATTAAGAAACACCTTCTCTCTTTGCTTGATTTTTTCTGCATTAGTATTTTCAATTTCTTTAATTACCCACCACTCCATAATTGTTGAATAAAATAAATAAACTGTTTTTTCTTGTTCTGTAATTCGTTTAATAACTCCCCTTTGTTCTAAATCAATCAACTCTCGTTCTTTTTGACTAAAAATAATATTAATATCACCTAAATCGTAGCGTTTATTTTCCACACGACCTGCTAACTTAGATAATGCAATTAACATTAATAAAGTCTGTTCTAATTGATTAGAAAGTTGCCATGTATCTTGAAAAAAATGTTCTGTTGCATCGACAAAATCTCTAGCAAATGCTTCGCCACTAATAGTTTCTTCAGAGCGTCTTTTGTTGTGCAAAATCAACCCCGCATTTTGTAGCAAAGCTGGATTTCCACCTGCAATTTCTTCAATTCCTTCTCTTAGTTCTGATGTTATTTCTATCTTTTCAAATAGACTATCTACTTCATTTTGATTAAACGGTTTTAATTGTTGAAAAGCGTAATGATTATACCAAGGAGATTTTTCTGGTGTCAGACGAGGACCATCTTCATTTAAACGTCGCAATGAAGTTACAATCATTGATAAATATCGTCTTTCTAAAGAGTGATATGCCAAATTGCGACACTCACTTAAAAATGTTTCTACGTCAGTTTCAGTATACTGAGAATGATAACGAAAAGTCGCATTATAATCATCTAAAAGTAGCACTAAAAATTTGTTTTGCTGACCTAAAAATTTCAAAATATAGCGTAGGTGCTCTTTAGTTGATTCAGGCTTTTTTAGTAGTTTTTGAATTATAGGTTGCAAGACAGAATCATCCTTAGTTTTTTCTCTAATTAAATTAATAATTCTGCGCCAAAACTTAGCAGGCATAAAAGGTTTAATTTCTAGGCAATTTAGATAAACAATTACTGCTCTAGATGGATCTATATCTTCTGACTGCCAGACTTGATGAGATGTTAGAAGGTTAAGGAAAGAAGTTTTTCCCATACCAGGGCCACCCCAAATAGCCAAATTACTGCGATTATATATTTGGTCAAATGCGATCGCAATTAAATTTTTCCGCCCTACAAAACTTTCTGGGGCAACTGGTTGACCTACAGTGAAAGGATTTCTTGTACTTGCCATTATCTCTTGATTTTAAAGTTTTAGGAAAGACTTGCAGATGATAGTTCTGCTATTTTGGTTATTGTAACTTTACAGCTAGATTAAAGCAAAATATTTGTATCTAAATAGGTAATATCAAACCTGTTTTATTTGGAGTTTTATACCGTTTCCATAAAATATTGCTACAGTAGTTTTATCTGCTGGTGGGAATTTACAGATTAATAATGTAACAACCTTTTTTTTAATTTCTTCTATTACTCATAATGGTATTTACAGGCAATAATAATAATTTCATAATCAGTTACTTTGTAAACTAAACGATGTTCATCATTGATACGTCTGGACCAATAACCACTGAGTTCATATTTAAGCGGTTCTGGTTTACCTAAACCAGAAAATGAAGAACGGTCAATATCTTTAATCAGAGCGACTATTTTCTGATGAATTTTTTTATCAATTTTCACTCACTCAGTAAAGTCTGAAAAAGCAGAAGCTTCAAACACAATTCTTTTACTCACTCAATTTCCTCTAATGAAAGTTCAATTAAATTGGTTTGATGCTCGACATTTTCCACAGCATTTAACAACCTATTTTTGTTGGCTTCACTTTTAAATAAGTAGGCTGTTTCGTCAACTTCAGAAACAATACTTTCAATTTCTTTTTCAATTAAAATTTCAATATACTTTTCAATTGATAAGTCTTGTAACTTAGCTTTTTCTTTGATTTTAGCTTCAATTTCTGGTTTTAAATTAATAGTAATCATCATCTTTTATTTGCATTTACAATACTGTTAAAAACCGAAAAAAATATCACTTATATGAAATAACATAGCAGTTCTATAGCATAGTGAGAATAATTAGTCATTTTTATATCTCCCCCCTGCCTTACAAAGCTATGCTTTATCAACATCTTTCTCTTTTCATAAAACTTGACAACATAGAGGAGTTATGTTTAAGTCTTGAATCGCCTTTTTCAGGAGAAAAGAGTATTTTTCAATACACTTTTTTATGAATGTAGACAGAATTCTTCCTCCCCCTCCTCCCCATCCTCCCCCTCCTCCCCATCCTCCCCATCCTCCCCATCCTCCCCATCCTCCCCATCCTCCCACAAGGGTTTCAAGAGTTCCTTATAAGGGATAGCTTACAAAGGGGGGCAGGGCTAATTCTTTGTCGCCAGAGAATATTTAGGGAGAGGGTGAGGAGGATGAGGAAAATAAGGTCTTGGGGATACCCAAGTTGCATGAATAAAAGCGGACTTTCCTCCCACACTTCCCACACTTCCCACACCTCCCCACCCTCCTTTCTAAGGGGGATTATTTATTGCTTTCTTCTACGTTTCCGAGCAGCATCAGCAGACTTTAATATTTTTAATTGATAAGGGTCAACATTAGTACGCCAATAAATACGATGACCTTTAATTTCTGTACAATTTTCCTCTAAACATTTGAGCCAACCAAGTCTATTTTGAATCTGTTTTAAATCATTTAAAAGTCCTCTATCTTCTTCTTGCACTGTAAGTTTAGCAAATTTTTCATAGTGCGGATAATCTGGAGTTACTAAAGCATCTTTTCTATGCAAAATTGGTGGATTATATTCATTTGTATAATCCTCATAACTGACGCTCAAATCCCGTAAATCAATATTCATAGTTGTATGTAAAATTGGGTGAGCTTCCGTATCGAATTCGGGATAAAATAAATAAGATATTATCGGTAATTTATGATGAAATTTCACGATATTTACCTCACTTAATCTACCAATTGTACGATTAGCACAACCTTCATAAAGTCGCAACAAGGGGTCGAGTTTGGCTACAGCAGAAACATGAACTAATAGAGAATTAGCAGATTTATAACCAATTAAACTATTTTTACAACATTTACTAATTAAGTCAGACTTACTTAAACTAAATAACATTAAATCAGCCAAAGTACAGGCTTTAGTGTAACTACCAAATAAAGCTCTAATATCATTTCTAACTGTTTCTGAGAATTGGGAAAATTTAGGGCGACGACCAAATTTAGTTAAAGCTAAATATACCAACAAATCTTGACGACGTTTATCCGTTATTTTATCCCATTCTTGATAATTTGTTACCTGAAGAATTAACTGAAATGCACGACGAAAAGTACCAAATTCTGCAATTAAATCTGTTTCTTCCGCGAGTTCTTCTCTAATTGGTAGACGACCGCGATCGCTCATAAAATTCATCAAAGGAATAAGCTGGTCTTGATAATCTTCAAACCGCTTATTTTTGCAACTAATTCTAGGTGTATATAAATGGGTTTTCAACCGATTTGCCAGGTAATTTTGAGCTTCTGCTTCATCTCTAAAAACAAAGAAAATTCCTAAATCGATCGGAATCGAATCTACATTCAAAACTTGATCAATATAACACTTTAACTCTTGCTGTTCATAATATTTTTGAAAAGTCTTACGAGTTGTAATTATGCCATCTCCATAACCAAGTTTTCCCTCAGTTTTACTATCATCAACTAATACCAGAGCAGAAACAATTAAAACTTGTTTAGTCAACTCCCAAGATTTAATCAAAGCTTCCCTACGTTCTGTCAAAGATTCTATTACATTAATCACATAACTAATATTAACAATATCAGCAGCAACACAAGGAGCTTCTGGTAAATAATAGGGGTCCCAACCTGCACTTAAATGACCTTTTTCAGCAATATATTTGATATCCTCGCCATATCCACAACCATAGTCAAAAAAAGTTCTGCCTTCTGTAAATAGATTTGCTTGTACAGCTAAACGTACTGGTTTAGAAATTCGTCTACGAATTATTGCAGCTTTATGACGTTCTATTTGAGGAATTGGCATCTCAATAGTATGTTGAATTACATCATGCTCTTTAATTTCTATGCCATGATTTTTTAGGTGGGTTAACCATCCTTTGCGAGTACCAATTAAACGAGTATTATCTAACAGTCCTAGTTTGACTTCAGCAGAAGTTAATTGAGCGAATTTTTTGTAGTGGGGATATTCAGGAGTGACAAAAGTTTCTTTCCGATGCAGCACAGGAGGATTTTTACTATTGCTGTAGTTTCTCTGGTCAATTTTTCCATCATTCATATTGATAGAAATGCTAGTTTTTAAGGCAGGATGAGCGTCAATATCAAAATCTGGATAGTGTAAATAAGAAATTGTTGGTTTGTCAAAATTAAACTTTATTAATGTGGCGATCTTGCCATCAGCTTTTTCTCTAGAAACTGCTTGAAAATATAAACGTTGCGCTAAATTTTCGTAGAGTCGTAGTAAGGGATGAAGTTCTTCTAAAGCAGAGATATGAATATAAAAAGCAGTTGGTAATTTTTTCCCTATTTTGCTTTGTTTACAGTATTTTTTGATCGCACCAGGTTTGTAAATTTCTAGGAATATCTGGTTAGCAAATTGACAAGCAGACTTATAAGTACAAAAATAAGTTTTAATATCGTCTCTAACTTTTTGCGGTAAGTCAGTTTCTAATTTTATTTTGGGCGATATTTGAAAATCTTCTATATTTAAAGTCAGATATAGTAGTAAATCAGAATAACTTTTTTTTTGAAGATAAAGTTCATTTTTCATTGCTAAAATCTGTCCGACGAAGAGAATAAAAAATTACCTACTAATATAAAATCCGGTTGAATACTTATTATTATATAGTTGGGGGAACTTGGGAGGTAAGAAAATCGATAGATTGAATGTTGAAGTAATTACAGAATTATCAACATATATAGCAATCCTAAATTATTTATCAGAATTACGCAGGCGAACCCAGAAACCTGGTTTCTTTGCGTAAGTCCTGTTTATTTGTGAAACAAACTGTAGGGGTTTGGTTTCCAAATCCCATTTTCGCTTGGGGAAAGGAGACCAAACCCCTACGATAAAATGTTACAACACGGATCGCGGATTGCTATATAGCAATGGAGCAAGATGCTTCCACTGCTATTCCCCTTAACCAAAATAATTACAATAGACCACCATTACAATGTACCACCACCAAGTTAAGCTATAGAAATCTTGATCCAATTAATACTAATCTCTATTCCCTATTCCCTTAAGATAAAAACTACTAATTCGCGACTGATAATTTATTGAAAATTAACTCCACATTCCTACATCCTCTGGTATTTCTTCAGTATCGGGAATAGAATTAACAAAAGTTTCAGATAAGCCTTTTTTTGAAACCATATCAGAAGTTTCTGTATAAAATTCTAAACGAAGTTTTATCTTTCCTTTTTTCCAGTAAGAACCAGGTTTTAATAATTGACATTCTAACCCATCTTCAAATAAATTTTCCGACTCTAACCTAGTTAAAATCATAGTTATATATTCGCGAACTTTAAATGTACATTGAAACATTAAAAGACTAGCACCTGTAGACAATACATCATCATTATTTAATTGATAAACTTCAGTTTCCATACTAATGCCCTGGATTTATTTTGAACGAAAGAAGAAAAGGGAATAGGAAACTTAATAATAGCTATTTCCTACCCCCAACTCCCTATTTCCCTCTTTCCTTTTCCTTGAAATGAAGTAAGTTAAAAGCTATTTTGTACGCCATTAATTTTCAATTAAAAAAACCAACCATAAGAATGT
The DNA here is from genome assembly GCF_010672085.1 of Okeania sp. SIO3I5. Classification (GTDB taxonomy): domain Bacteria; phylum Cyanobacteriota; class Cyanobacteriia; order Cyanobacteriales; family Microcoleaceae; genus Trichodesmium. Next base: position 133,560 of record NZ_JAAHHT010000001.1, on the reverse strand, counting down.
AAACCTTTACCCAAAAGATTCACACCTAAATAACATACCCAGACTACAGCAAATCCGGTAGCTGCCAAAATAGCAGGTTTTCGCCCTTGCCATCCTCTAGTAATGCGAGCATGAAGATAGGCCGCAAATACTAACCAAGTAATTAAGGCCCAAGTTTCTTTCGGGTCCCAACTCCAATAAGAACCCCAAGCTTCATTGGCCCAAACTGCTCCAGCAATAATCCCAATAGTCAGCAGTGGAAACCCCAAACCAATGATACGATAACTAATATTATCTAGGATTTGAGCAATATTCAAACGCTCCGGTGAAAGGGTTGTTTCTACCTCAACTCCTTGAGTAACCTGGGTCATTTCTAAGACTGCAGTTTGACTATGGCCATTGTTTCCAGATAGGGGAAAAGGTTGATGGTTGTTATTAATTTCGTTCAGGTTAGCTCCTTCTGTTTGTAGTTGCAAATTTTCCGAGTGCTTCACGAAATGATTATTTCTATAAGCACGAGTGCCAAAAGAACTGCCACTAAGTTCGACTTTTTGGCCACTGGTGATAATTAGAAAAGCGATCGCCAATAAAGACCCAACCATAAGAGTCGCATAACTCAACATCATCACACTAACGTGCATCATCAACCAATTAGATTTTAGAGCAGGTACCAGGGGTTCAGATATCTGCATATCGGAGGGCAAAGTTAGGGCAGCAAAAGCAGAAATACCCATAGCAACTGGAGAAGTAAAAACTCCCACTAGGCGACTGCCACTCATATTTTCTGCAATAAGATGAATAGTAGTAAGTCCCCATGTCAGAAAAAATAGAGATTCGTACAAGTTGCTAATAGGGAAATAACCAGCTTCTAACCAACGAGCGCCCAGTAATGTTGCTATACAGAGATTAGCGATCGCCATTCCTGTAGAACCCAAAATTGAGAGATAGGGAATACGAGGAAAAGCAGCACCTACCCAGTAAATGAGCATTGTGGTAAATAAGATAGCAAACGAGATATTGTCCAATGAATTTTGGAGTCTGACTAGATCCATTAATTTTTCTCCATTGATAATGTACTTAAGTTTACATTGTTGGGAATAGGGAATAGGGAACAGGGAACAGGGAATAGGCAAAGACAAAATTATTTTTCATCATAACTTTGGGAGTTATGAATACCTATACCCCTCATACCCCTTACCAGTCTTAATAATAGACATCTCCAGAAAAGAGGGAACAGGGAACAGGAAATAGGGAATAGGGGAGAGTAATTGATAATTTATGGATAATAATTAATTTTAATTTTTGCAGATGTCTAATATGAAATACTAACAAAATTTTTGCTACATAATTAAAATATAGCAATCAGTTGTGATTTGTGAGAATTTATAATATTTGATCGTAGGGGTTTGGAGACCAAACCCCTACAGTTTTTTCTCACATCGCTATAGTATGATAATATAATCGCCAAAATGACTTAAAAATACTATAAGCTTTTAGCTTTTAGCTTTTAGCTTTTGAACGTAATAACTTACTAAAGTTAGCTAATGAACTTTTTTTTCATAAGTTTTCATTCTACTTGGAGACCAATTTATCCTTCGATATGATCATAATCTAATAACTCATAGCTGATAGCTGAATGCTTATAAAATACTAAGTTCATAAGCAAAATTAATTACACATTTTATCGCCATAAAAATAAGGTTTTAAGCCTCCCCTTGGCTGCACTGCGAGCTTTTGCTCTACAAGGGGATGAAAAAATAAATTCAGTATTTCAAGCCTCCCTATTCCATTGAGTTACTGATAACTGATAACTGATAACTGATAACTGAAATTACTCCCTACTCCCTCTAAAAATGAAAAATATTTTATTTGTTCTGTACGAAGATTTCCATTCTAATAGTGCGCTTCATGTACATCATTTTGCTAATAATTTAGTTGAATTTGGTTTTGATTGTGTAGTAGCTGTACCTAGAAATAAACAGACTGTTTCTCAGGTAGGAGAACATTTAGCAAATTTATATCAAGTGACAGAATATGGTGAATTTTATCGCTTGAATGAATACTTTAAAAATCAGCAAGGACCCGATGTTGTTCATGTTTGGACTCCTAGGGAAATTACTAGAAATTACTGTCATAAACTCCGCAAAGCTTATAACTTTAAATTAGTCATTCATTTGGAAGATAATGAGGAATATGTTCTCGAAAAATACTTAAATAAACCTTTCCAAGAAATTGCTACTGCTAATAGTTCCCTCGCAATTCCTGATAATGTTTCTCATCCCCAAAAATATAAGGAATTTCTAGCAAGTGCGGATGGAGTGACAGTTATTATTGAAAAGTTAAAAGAATTTGTGCCCAATAATGTGCCGAGTTTAATTTTATGGCCTGGTGTCGAAACCGAGTATTTTTATCCGAGAAAACCTAATCCAGAAATAGCCAAAAAATTTGGCGTTCCTGACAATAATTTAGTTTTTTCTTACACCGGAAATGTTCATGCTGCTAATACTTATGAGGTAAGAAGTTTGTATTTAGCAGTGGCAATTTTGAACCGAGAAGGTCAACCTGCAGTATTAATTAGAACGGGTAGAGATTTCTGTAATTTTTTAGGAGATGATGATAGTTGGGCGCGAAAATATGCGATTGAATTAGGATATGTAGACCGGAGTTTAATGCCAGAAATTTTGGCTCTAGCAGATGTGTTAATTCAACCTGGTAGACCAGATCAATTTAATGATTATCGTTTTCCTTGTAAATTGCCAGAATATTTAGCAATGGGTAAACCTGTAATTTTGCCTGCTACTAATATTGGTTTAGAGATGGAAAATCAGAAAGATGCTTTGGTTTTACCTGTGGTTGATGCAGTTAATATTGTTGATTCTGTGAAGAAATTATTGAGTGTTAATTCCCTATCTGAAAAGTTAAGTGAGGGTGCAATTAATTTTGCTAAAGCTCACCTTAACTGGCAGGAAAATACAAAATTACTTCAATCGTTTTATACAGATATAGGTTCAATAATTAATAGTTAATAATTAATAATTAACAATTACCTCTTCTGTCACAGAAGGATTGGGTTAAAAAGAATTTTTTTCTTCTGAAGGGAGATATTGGATATGGTTAGGTAACCTATTCATCCCTCTACCGTTTTTTCTCAATGAATGGAGAGACTTTATACCTGAATTTTTCGGTAATTCATAATTTATAATTAATCCCTTTTTTTTCACAAATCATTTCTTATGGCTATTTTTTTAAGCAGGTTTAAAAAATAGATTTAGTAAGAATATAAATCTCAATCAACTTAGGAATTATTTTTCAACTGTAGCCTTAAATTGGCAGGTAGAAATTAAATTTTTTCTACCCTGAAAAATATCTCTTCAAAAAGTTGAGCTAGCTCAGAAATAATTGGGTATGAAATAGATTTATGAGCAATCTAGATTGGGGAAATATTTTTCCGACTGTTCCTGCTTCCCGGTGCACTGTTTCCTGTTCCTTGTCGGAATATAAATCTCAATCAACTTAGGAATTATTTTTCAACTGTAGCCTTAAATTGGCAGGTAGAAATTAAATTTTTTCTACCCTGAAAAATCTCC
>NZ_JAAHHT010000001.1:96791-129956 GCF_010672085.1 Okeania sp. SIO3I5 | reverse complement strand
GAAATAGATTTATGAGCAATCTAGATTGGGAAAATATTTTTCCGACTGTTCCTGCTTCCCGGTGCACTGTTTCCTGTTCCTTGTCGGAATATAAATCTCAATCAACTTAGGAATTATTTTTCAACTGTAGCCTTAAATTGGCAGGTAGAAATTAAATTTTTTCTACCCTGAAAAATCTCCCTTCAAAAGGTTAATCAAGCTCAGAAATAATTGGGTAGGACATAGATTGATGAGCAATCTAGATTGGGAAAATATTTTTCCAACTATTCCCTATTCCCTCTCTTTGTCACCGTTCCCTTGCCTCTGTCGCCGACGCGGAGTCCCACCGCTGTTCCCTGTTTCTTGCTATAAAACAAAAATTTATCTAGAATAACTAGAATTAAATGATGAGCCGAATATTACTAATAATCAAATCTAGGAAGTAAGGTGAGGAGCAAAGGCTTAAAAAATCATTATTGTTCCATTTCTGTTGGTTTGAGCAAGAGTTCTACTCCATTTAATATCTCCTCTACTCTCTCCAGTGAAAGAGTACCTATTTTATCTGTCAGTTTGGCTTTTTCAACTGTGAAGATTTGGGATATATTCACCACTCTTTGATCTGGTAAATTAGCCTCACCAGGAGACAAGACAATATTACCAGGAACCGCAGCAAGCTTCAGATTAGAACCTAAACTACAAACAACAACAGTATTAATTAGACTAAAATTAAAAACATTGTTTTGGATGACAACATGAGGGTGTCTATAGTTAGGTTCAGAACCGGATGGTTCACCTAATTCTATCCAGAATATATCGCCCTGATTAATTAACACTCGTCCTCTATTATACTCCTATGATGTTCAGTAATACTACTTATCGAACTGGATGTTTCTGTATCTGAAATATCTCCATAAGCAGCATTTATTTTTTCTAACAATATTCGATTTTGATGCCGACGGATAAACTCTTCTAGAGCTATGGCAATTAAACGACTTCTAGAAATTTTCATTTCTGCCGCTATTGCTTCAGCTTGTTCAAATAGATACTCTTGTAATGATATTGCAGTTTTAACAGTGGCCATATAATTATACTTTGACTCTCCTGTTAGTATAATCACCGGTTATATTGCTGTCAATAAACCTGGCTCGATGTCTCACTATTTTAATTTGTTTGAAATATTTCAATTCCCCTTTACTAAACATTCAAAAATCATCCTACATCATAGATTTAATTTGGGATTGATTTGTTTCAGATAATTCCAGAGAAAATCTTAAATCCCCTTAAAATCTAAAATCTAAAAAACTCTTCTCTAAAGGGATAAAGCACTTAAGACCGAGCATTACTCATAATCAAAATTAACATCTCGACTCACCTCAAGCAAATTATCATCATACTAATTCTATCTAATTGAGCTACAGTCCAGCTAATTATGACCAAACTGATTCAATACCCCTGAAGACAAAGTAGCAAATTTATAATCATAGCATTATTTTGAAAATTTGGTATAAAATATCTTAGTTGGCTCAAGGTGTCAAAAATCCTATAAACAGAAAACCGATAAAACTGTATTACCAATTAACCAAACTATGGAAACTATCCTAACTGTCCTTTACGAAACTGCCCAATATGCAAATAGTCTAGTGAAAACTCAACTAACACACCTGAGTTGGGCAAGTTTACTCATCATCTTTGTCGCTGGTTTATTAACCAGTCTTACTCCCTGTATGCTGTCCATGCTACCAATAACTATCGGTTACATTGGCGGATATGAAGCTCAAAGTCGTATTCAAGCGACTGCTCAATCTACTTGGTTTTCTCTAGGATTAGCAACAACTCTTGCTGGACTAGGAATTATAGCATCATTGCTGGGAAAAGTCTATGGGCAAGTAGGTATAGGATTACCAATTATTGTTAGTATAATTGCTATTTTAATGGGTCTTAACTTACTAGAAGCATTACCATTACCAATGCCATCTTTTGACAGTATGGGATGGATATCTCAAGATTTACCTAAAGGAGTACGTTCGTATTTATTAGGTTTAACATTTGGTTTAATAGCATCTCCCTGTAGCACTCCTGTATTAGCAACATTATTAGCTTGGGTTTCTACTACTGGAGACTTGATTTTAGGTGGAATTTTCTTACTATTTTACGCCCTGGGTTATGTAACACCTTTGATATTAGCTGGAACTTTTACAGCTAATATTAAAAAATTTTTGGAAATCAGAAAATGGTCTAGTTGGATTACACCTGCTAGTGGAATTTTATTAGTTGGTTTTGGTGTATTTTCACTGTTATCTAGAATTGTATAGCGCTAGGGAATAGGGAATAGGGAATAGGGAGTAGGGGGAAATAATTGATTATTTCTGCGGGATAGTTGATTTTATTTTTGATTAAAGGAAAACTTCAATACTCACATCTGATTCCTGATTACTACATATATACTTATCGAATTATCGAAAAATCAAGGTATAAAGCCTCTCAATTCATGGAGAAAAAGTGGTAATTATTAACTATTAATTATTAATTATTGAATATAGCTAACAAAGAATTAGTGAAAACATGGAATGATGATAAATCTTAGACTAGGAAATTTTTTCCCAACTGTTCCCAGTTAAGTGTTCCCAGTTAAGTGTTCCCTGCTATACAAAAAAATTGTTGAAACTAATAGGAATTAAATCAATGGATGCTCAAGATTCAGAATTAAATGGAAACCTCAATCCTTTCAAAATATTTAGACGAGAAATATTGCCATTATTAGCTGATTTACGTTTAGCGATCGCTCTGCTTTTAATCATAGCTATCTGCAGTATTTCTGGCACAGTTATAGAACAAGGAGAATCAATAGCTTTTTATCAAGAAAACTATCCAGAAAAACCAGCATTATTTGGTTTTTTAACCTGGAAAGTAATTTTATTATTAGAATTAGACCATGTTTACCGTACCTGGTGGTTTTTATCAATATTAATATTATTCGGAGCCAGTTTAACAGCTTGCACCTTTACCCGACAATTACCCGCTCTAAAATCTGCTAAACGCTGGAAATTTTACAATAAAAAACAACAATTTGAAAACTTAACATTAAGCGCAGAAATAGAAACAGCTTCCCTCGATTCCCTAGAAAAAATATTACAGAAAAAGGGTTATCAAACATCTAAAGAATCAGATAAACTCTATGGAAGAAAAGGAATTATTGGCAAAGTCGGTCCGATAATAGTTCATGCTAGTATGCTCATAATTTTAGCTGGCTCAATCATCGGTTCAATAACCGGATTTATTGGTCAAGAAATAGTGCCAACTGGGGAAACATTTCAAGTTCAAAATATTGTTGATGCCGGAATTTTTGCCGAATCACAAATTCCCAAAAATTGGTCAGTACGAGTCAATCGTTTCTGGATAGACTATACTCCAGAAGGAACAATTGACCAGTTTTATTCAGACCTATCAGTATTAGATAAAAGTGGCGAAGAAGTAGATAGAAAAACCATATTTGTCAATCAACCCATGCGGTATCATGGAGTGACAATGTATCAAGCAGATTGGGGAATTTCTGCAGTCAAAGTTAGAATTAATAAAAGCCCTGTTTTTCAGTTACCAATGGCAAAATTAGATACAGCAGGAGGCGGGAGAATTTGGGGAACTTGGATTCCTACAAAACCAGATTTAAGCGAAGGTGTATCTTTACTCGCCAAAGATTTACAAGGAACTGTATTAATTTATAATGCTACTGGTAAATTAGTTGCTAGTGTACGAGAAGGAATGTCTACAAAAGTTAATGGCGTAACCTTATTTGTTGACAAAATTATCGGTAGTACAGGTATACAAATAAAAGCCGATCCTGGAATTCCAATTGTTTATTTAGGTTTTGGTTTATTAATGTTGAGTGTGTTAATGAGTTATGTTTCTCACTCCCAAATTTGGGCTTGGCAACAGAGCGAGCAACTTTATATAGGGGGTAAAACTAATCGTGCTAGTGTGGCGTTTGAACGGGAAATGTTAGAAATTTTAGACAGATTAGAAAGTGATAGGAATATATCTGTTGAAGAGCAAATTTTACCAGATTTTGGTGAAGGTATTAAACCCAATGAGAATTGAATAAGGTAGTTGGTTCAATAATTAATAATTAGGGTTTGCTGAAAAAGTCTTATGGGTGAGGGTAGGAGTCAGGAGACTCGAGACTCGAGACTGGAGGAATGGGGTAGGGACGTTTTGCTGGCGCATAACTCCGTTAACGCTATGCGACATGGAAAGCGTAGCATTCCGTAAGGAAAACCCATTAATGCTCAAGCAACGTCCGTACAGAAGGCAGAAGGAAGAATTATCCCTTGATTTTTCGGATCTTGTCAACCGAAAATCCGCTCCATGCATGAGCAATCTTTAGCAAAAACCTTGTACTTTTTAAAGACCATTACCGGCTAAAACCTTTAGGAGTCAATGCTTTAAAATTTAATCAGCAAACCCTAATTAACAATTAATAATTAATAATTATTGAACTATCTTTGAGCGGGAATTCCTAAAACCCTTTTATGATTAAAGAGTGTGGGGGGATTAAGAGGAGAACGGTTGCGATTAAATTTCAAGATGAGAGAATGGGTATAAAATCACCGCTTGCAGAAAAAACCCTATTTTTAAATACATTGTACTGGACTGATACAGCTAAAACCGTGCATTAGATCGTTGGCGCGGGGAGAGAGTGGGGCAGGTTCATATAATTTCAGGTTTATCCTCGTTAAATTAACCCGGAACCCGCCCCTACTCTTGGAATATTTTAGGTGTGTCACGGCACTAAATAACTTCTCTGTTTGATCAAGTTTTATGTTAAGTCAAAGATGTTTATAAAGCATAACAACGTTTTTGGAGTCTTGTTCAAATCCCCGTTATAAAAATAACTTCTGACTTCTGACTTCTAAATTCTGACTTCGTTAATAACCCTGTATGTGTTTCTACATAGGGCTTGCTGATTAAAGATAAAAGCATTTACAGATAAAGGTTTTAGGCATTTTAAGTCGTGAAAAAGTATCAGTTTTTCGGTGAAAAGAGCTGCATAAAGTGAGGACTTTGGGGCAGGGCGAGGCAGAAAAATCAAGGAAAAATTATTTCTCCTACTTTCCAACACACCTCCAACACTCCCCACACTCCCCACACCTCCCAGGACATCCACACCTACACATAACGCGATAATTGCTTTTCAAAATATAATCTATACAACTCACAGCTTGGCCTTACTAAATCCTTATTAATAGTTATCAACCCCATGCTATCCAACTTATAAGCTATTATTGGATCTATATCCACTCCTCCTTTCGTAGTAATAATTTGTTTAAAAGCTTCTTTCAATTTTTCTTCCTCCTCAAGCATTGTTAATAATTCCCGTAAATGGTCGTTGTAAATTCCTGCTTCGGTTGGTGCTTCTTCTAATAGCTGTTTAAAAGGAATTTCTCCCCGATGGAGATGATACAAAGCGAGTCGCACTAGATAAGGATGTCCCCCCACTATTGCCAGCAGTTGCGTAAGATGAGAGTCCTTTAAACAAGATAGTCCATGGCGTTGTGCTAAATCTTGCACTTGTTGTAAGCTAAAAAGAGGTAGTTTCAGTGGTAATCCGACATTAAAAGGAGATTGATTGATTTTCAATGGTATATAAACTTCTGTAGAATACACAACAATCATGCGCAATTTTTGCCAAATCTCTTCCTGTTTTGCTTTTTCGTACCAGGAGCGTAACAATGGCAAAAAATCCTCGGCAATTTCCGGATAATTAAACAGTCTATTTACTTCATTTAATGCTAATACCACTGGACTATTAATTTGCCATAGTAGGTAATCTTGAAAATAACTTGTACAGCTAATTTTGCTGCCAAAGGTTTCATCCCAATATTCATCCAACATAGATTCTATAGACAACTGTTTAGTAACATTGGCACAAAACCAACGCAGAAACTTATCTACAGAAGAAAAAATATCTTTTTCTGCTTGTCTGAAGTCTATATTGACAGTATGATAACCCAAACATCTAGAATGATGGAGAATCCTAACCATAAGAGAACTTTTCCCCATTTTTTGAGGCGCTCTAATCCGAATAATACTTCCAGGTTCATTAATTTCGGAGTAAGCTAGTTCTTCTATAGGAGGACGATTTATATAAAAGTTAGACTCCAAAGACATCACACCACTAGGAAATTCTATACGTATATTTTCTGTTGGATTTTGCTGCTCTTTCCTAAGTAATTTTTGCTGTGATTCTGTCAGATTTAAGGCTTCTAAATATTCACGCAAATTAGTTTTAGAAATCGGTTCTTGCAAGTAATTACTGAGTAATGACCATAGTTCACTCGCAACTTTTCTTAGATGTTCTGGTCCATAATATACCTCACTAGCCATTGTTATATATGTTTTTTTTTCCCAGGAAGAACGCAATATATATTTCTGCAGCTCATTCAGAGGATGAGGTAAATTAGCATTAAGTATTTGTATTACTTCATCAAGAGTCATATTGATAATTATTTAGTTTGGATAATTTGAACAAAAACTTATAATAAACTTATAATTATAAATTATTATTATTCCCATAAAAAAACTATTTATATCTAATTTTATAGAACATTATATATACAATACTAATTACTGTAGCTAGATTAGATTTAATTATATGAGCAAGCTCAAGATTAAGTACCTGCTTATCAACAAAGTTAACTTTGAAAAGGAGGAGTATATAGGGGTTTAGTGACTAGACCCTTAGAGAAGTGATCTGCAATTATTTAATGTGTAATTTTATCTACTTATTAATACCATGCCTGAAAAAATAATTTTACTAATAGTAAGGGTAATCGTACGTATTTTACTGGAGATATCCTTGTGACAAATTTAATAAATTATAAACTAAGAAATGCTATTGAAGCTATTCATTCTAACTCCTAAATTCTAACTCCTGAATCTTAAAAAATTCCCTAGATATTTATAGCAAACATTTATCGCCCTTGGTATTAGTACGCCTCATATCAGAGCCTTGCATGATGATAAGAACATCGGAATAGCAGGGAATTAGGGAATAGAAAGGTGTGAGAGTCAAATAAGTAGGTCGATTCTAAAAATTGGATAATTTATTCTTTGGAATTCTCTGAAGTTACACCTCAAAATACTTTAAAAGTGCTGATAAGTACAAAGTAAGAACCTACTTATAAATGAGGTAAATTCATTAATTGTTGTTACATAAATCAGCATAAATTTGGGTAAATTAACTTACTGGAATTATTTGAAATTTAATTTTTTCTACCCACTTAATCTGAAACTGATTAAAATCAAAATAATTACTAATTTAAGAGATTATTTTATTCAATAACTACCTCAATTTATTGCTAGCTAATTTTAGGATTAATAAATGGGATATTAATAGATTTAAAAATCTGTAAAGATTATATATTTTTGATAAATATTTGGTCAAAAATTCGACTCTAAAAAAATTAAAAGTTAGCAAAATTATTTCCCATAATTCATACAAATAGTCTCTAAAACCAAGAAACAGATGCAATTTTAGTTCAGAAAATCTACTTAATCCTTGCTTTCTATTCCTGGCTGATTTGAAATTGGTATAATAAGATATAGATAATTTTTTGCTGTACATGAGGAATAGGGTAAAGGAGCAGTCGGCTTAGGAATGTATTAGGGAATAAATTTAACTATTTCTATATAAATATTAATTAACTGTAAAATTTTCACAAATAGTTTCAAACTTTAAATGTGAAAGAATCCAAGAAAATTAGTCTAAGGTCAAAGTTTTTAGTCTATAAAATCTAACTTATAAGTTTTAACTTTCGTGAAACAGTATACTTCCTACTTATACAATAAGCTAATGATTTGTAAAATTATTTGATTAAATTAGTATAATACATAAAAACAAACTAATAATTATGCAGGAAATATTAAGTTCTAATTTTATTCTCCAGGTAAACAGCTACCTATGGGAACCTCAATTAATATGGTTACATTTGTCATCAAATTTATTCATCGCGATCGCCTATTTTTCGATTCCAGCAATCCTAACTTACTATCTCCAAAAACGGAAATATGTAATACTTTCAAGATTATTTGGCTTATTCTGCACTGTGATGATCTTGTGTGGCATAGATCATTTGATGGTAATTTTAAGTCTATGGTATCCCAATCCTTTTCATTTGCTAATCGGGATTGAAAAATCTATCACTGCCCTAATTGCTTGCTACACAGCTTGGCAACTGGTAAAGCTATTACCTAAATTTTTATCTCTGAAAACTCCCGCAGAACTAGACGCAATTAACCAACAATTAGAAACAGAAGTAGCTCAACGCCAACAAGCAGAAGCAGCATTGCAGGAAACTAATCAGAACTTAGAAACAGAAATACAACAACAGACTGCTGAGTTATCAACAGCTTTGAATAACTTACAATATGAAATCGAAAAGCGCCAACAAACTATATGGTTATTACAAGCAAGCAGTAAACGGGAAAAAGTCATCTCTATAATTATTCAAAAAATACGTCAGAGTCTAGATATTCCCACCATATTTCAAACCACAACTCAAGAGTTACGACAAACAATTAATTGCGATCGCGTAGTTATCTATAAATTTAATCCTGACTGGAGTGGGGAATTTGTAGCAGAGTCAGTCACAAGTGGATGGAAAATTTTACAGCAGGAGCAAGAAAACGATCCCACTCTTAAACAAAACGCTCTAGAAAATGAAAACTGTCTCAAAGATGAATCTGATCCCAACGTGATTGAGGATACTTATTTGCAAACAGAAAAAGGCGGTATTTATAGTCAGGGCACAAAGTACCGAGTAGTTGAAAATATCTATCAAGCTGGATTTACTGATTGTTATATTCAAGTATTAGAGTATTTTCAAGCCAAAGCATATATTACTGTTCCCATCATTTGTAGCGATAAACTATGGGGATTATTAGCTTGTTATCAAAATTCTGCCCCTCGTAAGTGGGAAAACCTAGAAATTAATATTGTTATTCAAATTGGCACTCAGTTAGGAGTAGCTCTACAACAAGCAGAATTATTAGCTGAAACTCAACGAAAGTCATTAATGTTAGAAAAAGCCTTAATAGCAGCAGAAGCAGCTAGTCAAGCTAAAAGTAACTTTATTGCTTTGATGAATCATGAATTGCGTACTCCTTTAAATGCAATTATTGGTTTTACTGAACTAATGAATTATGACTCATCTCTATCTACTCAGAATCAGGAATTTATTCAGATTATTAATCAAGCAGGGGAGCATTTACTCCAATTAATTAATAGTATTTTGGAAATTTCTAGAATAGAGGCTGGTAAAACAACATTAAAGATGGCTAGTTTTGACTTATTTGCTTTAGTAAATAATCTGGAAAAAATGTTTAGTTTGAAAGCATCTGAAAAAAATTTGTATCTACAATGTAAATGGGATATTAATGTGCCTCAATATATTCAAACTGATGAGGAAAAATTACGCCAAATTTTAATTAATTTATTGGGAAATGCAATCAAATTTACTGCTCAAGGAGGAGTCACATTAAGTATTAGCAAAACACAGGATAAAAATCATCTACAATTTGAAGTAAATGATACAGGTTATGGTATTGCTGCAGAAGAAGCAGATAAATTATTTCAAGCTTTTGAGCAAACAGAAACAGGTCGCCGATCTAAACAAGGAACTGGATTAGGTTTAACTATTAGCCAACAATTTGTACAACTGATGGGAGGGAATATTTCTGTTAGTAGTACAGTGGGTTTAGGAACAAAATTTACATTTGATATTAAGATAGAGGAGGCAGAATTACCTGAAATTGAAATTGCAAATACCGATCGGATTATAGCTTTAGCACCCCATCAACCAGAATATCGGATTTTAGTTGTCGAAACATTAGAAGTTGACAGTATTTTATTACTTAAAATCTTAAACAATATAGGTTTTGTTGTGCAGGTAGTTACTGAAATTAATCAGATAACTAATATTTGGGAAAATTTGCAACCCCATCTAATTTTGATAGATTTAGAGATATTAGTAAAATCGGGAAAGGAAGCGATCGAATATATTAAAAGAGATAGTAATATTCAGATACCTGTAATTTTTGCTCTGACAACTCAAAGTTTTCAAGATCAGCCTAGTGAAATTTTATCTACAGGTTGCGATAACTTAATTATGAAGCCAATTTCCCAGGCAATTCTGTTAGATAAAATGGCTGAACATTTAGGAGTCCGCTACATTTATAAAAATAGTTATACAGCAGAAAAAAATCATAATTTTCAGCCACAAAATTTGTCACAAAAAAATTATTTAACTCCCGAAATGTTGTTAGCAATGCCTATGGGATGGGTGAGATATTTGCATCAAGCAGCTCTTCTAGCAGATACGGACTTAATTATTAACTTAGCCAAAGAAATTCCGGCATCTAATTCTAATTTATCTCAAGTATTAATAGATTGTGTCAATCAATTTAACTTTGAAGATATTACTGACTTAACTCAAAAAATTATTGACCAAGAAATAAGCTCTGCAGCCTCCGAATGAAGCTGGAGATACTGATAACTAATAACTAATAACTAATAACTGATAACTGATAACTGAAATGACCATTTTTTGAATTCAAAATTAAAAATTCAAAGTTCAAAAATTTTGGTTTATTCCTTAATTTCAATAATTGTTTAATTAAGGATTAAAGCCTTGTTCTTTAGAACTAAAAAATCAAAAATATTTTCCTGATTTCAAGCCTCTGACTTTAGGCAGAGGTTATAATTTTGAATTAATAATTTTGAATTTTGAATTGATCTGACTTTAGGCAGAGGTTATAATTTTGAATTAATAATTTTGAATTTTGAATTGATCTGACTTTAGGCAGAGGTTATAATTTTGAATTAATAATTTTGAATTTTGAATTGATCTGACTTTAGGCAGAGGTTATAATTTTGAATTAATAATTTTGAATTTTGAATTGATCTGACTTTAGGCAGAGGTTATAATTTTGAATTAATAATTTTGAATTTTGAATTGATCTGACTTTAGGCAGAGGTTATAATTTTGAATTAATAATTTTGAATTTTGAATTGATCTGACTTTAGGTAGAGGTTATAATTTTGAATTAATAATTTTGAATTTTGAATTTTGAGTTGATTTGACCAATAATACAATTAAATTTAATTATGAATAAATCTAACCATAAGATTACTGGAAATATTTTGATTGTTGATGATATTCCAGAAAATCTCAAGCTTTTATCCCAGATATTGAAAAATGCAGGACACAGAGTTCGGGCCGTAAATAGTGGAAAAATGGCATTAACAACTATTCATGTTCAAGTTCCAGATTTGATTTTATTAGACATTAATATGCCAGAAATGGATGGCTATGAAGTTTGCGAGCAACTTAAAGCTAACCTAAAAACTCAGAATATACCAGTAATTTTTTTGAGCGCTCTTGATGAAGTTTTTAATAAAGTAAAAGCTTTTTATATCGGAGGAGTAGACTATATTATTAAACCATTTCATCTAGAAGAAGTTTTAATCAGAATCCAGAATCAACTTCAGATTAATTATAGTAGAAGGCTGATTATCAAGCAAAATTTGATGCTGGAGAAAAAAAACCAACAGCTATCAACCTCCGCAACTTTATTGACCAAAAAATCTGAAAATCTAGAACAAACTTTACAAGAACTAAAACAAGCTCAAGTTCAAATTATTCAAAATGCAAAAATGGCTGGTTTGGGGCAGTTAGCTGCAGGTGTTGCCCATGAAATTAACAATTCAATCAATTTTATTAATAATAATCTTGGCTATGCAAATAGTTATTTCCAAGAATTGCTAAATTTAATTAAACTTTATCAGGAGGAATACCCATCGCCCAATCAAAAAATTCAGAACTATGTAGAAGATATTGAGCTAGATTTTTTGAGTGATGATTTACCTCAGCTTATCTCTTCTATGAAAAACGGAGCAGAAAGGATTGAGAAAATAGTTGATTCTCTTGGCAATTTTTCTAGAATTAATCAGGCAGAATATAAGTTAGTTGATATTCATCAAGGAATTGAAAGCACTTTGGCTTTGTTGAAGTCTAGACTAGAAAAAACAGATAATTTATTACCAGTTCAAATCATCAAAGAATATGCTCAAATTCCGCAGATTCAATGTTATCCCCATCAACTGAATCAAGTTTTTTTAAATTTATTAAATAATGCTATTGATTTTTTAGAAATAAAGAGACAAAAAAAAATTGAACAGCAGTTGCCGACAATTTGGATTACCACAGAAGTGAAAAATTCAGAGTTAGTTATGATGACAATTACTGATAATGGAGTAGGTATAGATGAGTCTATAAGAGAACGAATATTTGAGCCATTTTTTACTACTAAAACAGTTGGTAAAGGTACTGGATTAGGATTATCAGTTAGTTATCAAATAATAGTAGAGCAGCATCACGGAAAATTAACTTGTGATTCTAAAGTTGATGAAGGTGCAACATTTATGATTGAAATTCCTATTACCAATGGATAATTGATAATTAATCCCTAGAGAAAAAAAGAAATAATATTTTTGCACTTTGTTCAATCAAGTACGGTTTTAACCATAGGTAATTATTCATTTTTATTTATATAGCAGGGAACAGGGAACAGGGAACAGGGAACAGTTCGAAAAGTATTTCCTAGTCTAAGATTCATCATCAGTCCATGTCCTAAGCAATTCTTTCTTAGCTATAGCGCTACGCGAAGCGTGAATAGGGAACAGGGAACAGGGAATAGGGAACAGGGAATAGGGAACTGTCAAAGGGTTTTCCTAGGTCATGCTGCGCAAACAGGATTTAGAAATGTCCTAACCTTAATGCGTAGCGCTATAACTGCTTCTTTATATTGGATAACTGCTTCTTGCCATTTATTTTGTGCAGCTAATATTTCTCCCAGATAATAATAACTCCAAGCAAAATTTGGATTTGATTCTATTGACTGTTTATATTTTTTAAAAGCATCGTCTAATTTACCCGATCGCCACAATATTTTAGCCTGTTTAAAAGACGTGGTATTTACTATAATTATTTAACTTACTGATATTCCTCGGATGAACTTTAAAATTCAACTATAGCATCTTGATACTAGGAATAAAAAACTTACCAACTTATAATTAATCTAGCTATCTGAAGATGAGGCGATAGAACATCTGTTCCGCTTCGGGATCGCTCTCGATTAATCTTTACTATTTCAGAAAATCTGGAGCTTCAGAGAATGAAAAATCCCGATTTTCCCATAAGCAATAGTTAGTTGAAAAAGCTAAAGTTCAATCAAAATTGTTAATTTATTTTACAAATAATCACAACAGTTGCTAGCATTATTGTAAGATTGGTTAAAATCTAACCGTAGCATCGCTGACTTTTTAGTATTAATTTCAACTAAGTAAAACTAAGTAAGTAGAAAATTAAGGAAATGAATTTAAACTTACAACCTAATATTTATAGTATTCAGAAGGACGTAATTAATAGTCTTTCTGAGACAAGTGACCTATTTCGAAAGGTAGAGTCAATTGCTACTTCAGAAAAGTTATCAAAAGAAAATAGGGAGTCAATATCAAATTTCTTAACATCGTCAATATCGGAGATTGAGGAAGCTAAGAAAAATGTTGAGCATTTAGAACTTCGGATGGCCATTGTTGCTCCTATGAAGGCAGGAAAATCTACTATTGTTAATGCAATTATTGGTCAAGAAATACTCCCTAATCGTAATGCAGCTATGACAACAATACCAACAGAAATTATTTTAGACTCAAGTTTATATCTACCTGAATTACTTGTTTCAGATGAAATTAAGAGAATTTTTGAAAAAGCAGTTTTAGCTATTCAAAAAAAGATTAAAGAAATAGGTGATGTAGAAAAAGCTAAAGCAATAATAGCTCAGTATCCTCATTTGCATAAAGTGCTGGAAGGAATAGAAAAAATAAACTCTTCAGAAGATTATCTTTTTGCAGATAATAAAACAACTGAACAAAAATATATTATAAACAAATTATCAATACTCAATGATGCAATTCGTCTTTGTAGTTTATTGTCTGTGCAATTCAATCCCCTACAAAACCTTTCTACTATTCCTCGTATTAAAACACCTTTTTTTCAACAGCAAAATTTGAAGCAGAAGCAAGATTTAGGCGATCTTGTTATTATTGATACTCCAGGTCCTAATGAAGCAGGTGATAAGTCTCGTCTCTTAGGTGTTGTCAGGAATGAATTAAAAAGAAGTTCGATTGTATTAGTCGTTTTAGACTATACTCAACTCAACACAGAAGCGGCAGAAAATATCAAGAAGGAAGTTGAAGGTATTATTAAAATTCGAGGTAATCAAGACAGCCTATATATTTTAGTGAATAAAGTCGAACAACGTAGAAAAGGCGATATGTCCCCAGAAGATATACAAAATTTTGTTGTCTCAGAGTTTGGAATAGA
This sequence comes from Okeania sp. SIO3I5, assembly GCF_010672085.1. Taxonomy (GTDB): domain Bacteria; phylum Cyanobacteriota; class Cyanobacteriia; order Cyanobacteriales; family Microcoleaceae; genus Trichodesmium. The sequence goes on along the minus strand of NZ_JAAHHT010000001.1, from coordinate 115,539 downwards.
TTCATCTAGAGCTCAAAACACTGTATTTGAAATATCAGCAAGGCGTGCATTTTCTGCTGCATCTTTTTTCAAGACTATCAATGACAATAGTTTGTCCTTAGAAGAGTTAAAAAAGCAAAATGCTGTTAGATTATTAGCAGAAGAAGCCTTTGGTGTTGACTGGGAAGAAGACTTAGAAAGTGCTGATCGGGAATTTTTAGAGCAGAAAGCCAATAGAATCTGGGAAAAGTCTAAGTTTGGTAATTTTATGGATAATGCTATCAATGCTTTAATGGAAAGTGCTGCACCGTTAGCTATGAAAGAAACATTAAATCTAAGTCATAGTTTATTAGGTAAGCTAAAAGATGAAACAGATTTACGAAATCAGGCAATTTTCACAGATGCTTCTAAGTTACAATGTGAAATTAATTCTTTAAAACAAGACTTAAATGATTTAGATGAGATTAAAAAAAAACTAGGAAACTTTAACAATGTAAAAGAAGATATCAATAAATATAATAATAAGTATTTATCTTTGATTCAGAAAAATATTGAATCAAGAATTGAAGAACTATTTATTGATCAAGAGTATGATCGTGGTAATTTGATTCAAAAATTAGATATAAAGAGTAGAAAACTGTTGTTACCTTACATTGATAGGAGATTTTTTCCCACAAGATATATTACAGAAAAATTGTCCTACAAATTTAAAGGGAAAGTTGAATTTGAGGATAAAAATGAGGCCGATAAATTTGCGACAGAGTCAATTTCTTATTGTATAGATTTAATAGAAACAGCTCTTATAGAATTTAGAAATGACTTGGAAGATAAAGTTAAGTCAGTTTACAACAAATTAGCAAATAAATTAGAATCAGAAACAAAATCTATAATTAAAAAAGCGACAGAGCGATTGAAGAAAGAATTTGAAGTTAAATTAGAACCTTTCTCCTCTCCAAAATTTCGCACAGAAGCCTGTCGGGAAATTGAATTTAAAATTAATCGTAAACTTAAAACTAAAAGATCAACAGAAATTCAGAAGCGTAGAAGTTGGAAGACATTGTGGTTGTTGGAAGAGGATATTAAAGTAGAAACCCAGAGAAAGCAAGATTATTATGAAGTTGTATTAGAAGAGTTAGTAAAGCAAGTAAATGTTTCAATTGAGAATAATATTAACAATATAAAGAATCAAATAAAAGAGTATCTTGATGAAGAAATACAATGTCAAATTGATATATATTTTTATTCATTAAATGAATACCTTTCAGGATATAGGGAAAGTCTTGAAAATGCACAGAGTGATAAAACTCTAACTCGCCAACAACAGGAACAACTTCAAGAAAGGTTAAATTTTATAGTGAAAAAATCTACTGAGCAAATGCGTAAGTGTGAGAATTATCTCGAAAAAATCCAGAACATACTACCCAAATCTTTCCATAATACAAATTCTTATAAAACTGAATAAGGTAATTGGGTAGATGGAGATATTTTAATGTAGAATTTTAGTAATATGAAATTTTAGAAATTTAGGAGTCATCAAATGGAATCTTTCGAGAGATTACAACGTCGAGTTCCCTTAGTTAGTGATAAAACTTTACTTGCTCTGGTTAATGGTATTCAAATTAGTCGTGGATTAGTTAGTTATCGCAAAAGTCAAGGCTTCTTTGGTAAACTGCTTGATAACCTAACAGGGAGTGATTTTAAACGTCAGATGCTACTAGAAGGAAATTTAGTTGCAGGTCAAGAAGCTTTACATAACTGGATACTTGAACTAACAGATTCAGTTAACATTAGTAAAGTTGCTTTATATACAACTCAAAATTCACTTCTAGAAGCTCGAAATGCAATAAGAAATCATCGACAGGAATTACTAAATAATCAACAACAATTAATTGCTTTTGGTGAGAAGTTTAATCAACTGGCAACCGAGGTTCATGGGCGAGTCAATGAATTAGAAAGCCGTATTAAAAAACTAGAAATAAAAAGTGCAGCAAGAGATGATTTTGAGAGAATTTTCAGTTCCTGGTCTGCAAAACAAACCTATACTAAGCTACCTTGGGTATTTCAAGTAGTTTTTTTGGTAAGAGAAGTATTTAGTAGTTCTGTAGCAATATATGAAATTGAGTCTGGTGATACTGAATATTTCCGAGACTTATTAGGAAATAAAATTATTGCAGAAAGTAAAGATTTACCCGATCACTTTTTTGATCTTCATCAATTATACGATCAAGGATGGCAACAATTACAGTCAACAGATTTAGAGTTGACAATGGGTTTGCTAGAAACTCGCTTTTTACCAAGAGAAAGACTTGTTGAAATGCCCTATTATTTCACATTAGGAACTACTTTAGAATTAGCAAGTTTACCAGAGCAAGTTCGTCCTGAGAAACCAGCAGAATGTGCAATTGAGATTTGTCGTTCTCAAATTAACCGATTAGATTACACCACTGACGTCCGAGATTTTGTCCGTCAAAATGTTCAAGAGATTGCTAATGATAGTATTACCATTTTATCTAGGAGTCCGAAACTATGAATCAATCACTATCTCCTGATTTTTCTAACAAATCTTTAAAAATCACCTCTTTTGATAAAGACTCAGAACACAAGATTGGTTTAGTGCTTGCTGGTGGTGGTGCAAAGGGAGCTTATGAAGCAGGAGCTTTACGCTACTTAGCTGAAATTAATTTTGCTCCTCACGCGATCGCGGGTACTAGCATTGGAGCTTTGAATGGAGCAGTTATTGCATCATACCCAGATTTCTCAGTCGCAGTGGAGCAACTGAATGTTTTATGGGATAAACTAGGTTCAGAAAAAGTCTTGCACTTAAATCCTGGTAAAACAGGTTTAGATCGCGATAAAGTATCTTTATTTAATCCCGATCCAATTGAGAAGTTACTCAAGCAAGCAGTTAAACCTGCTGCGATACGAAGTGGTAAGGAGCTTTGGGTTGCGGTATTTCCAGCCTTAAAAATTCCTGGCATAAATTACGATCATTTGCTAGGAATGGTTCGAGTTTTGGCAGGATCGTCAGCAAAATGGTTAAGGGTTCAAGATTGCGGAGACGATGAGTTACTTTATAGTTTATTACTAGCAAGTGCTGCCATTCCTTTTGCATTCCCTCCACGAGAAATAAACGGGAAATATTATGTTGATGGAGCTTTAGGGGATAATGTACCTTTAGGTGCTTTATCAAAAGAGGGTTGTACTCATGCGATTGTTATTCATCTTGAAAATGCTGGTACCTGGAATCGTGATGATTTCCCAGAACAAGCAATTATAGAAATTCGTCCTACTCAATCTTTGAATAAAAATCAAGCTCTAATTGCTGGAGATATTACCAGTATGTTAGACTTTAGCTCAGAGCGAATTAGCCAACTTAAAAAACTAGGATATCAAGATGCTAAATATTGCTTAGAACCTATCTTGAAAAGTTTTACCAGTCTTAGTGAGCTACGCTTACAAGATGATATTCTGAGAAATCAAACAGAGGAACTTCAAAGAGATGATCCTGTATGGTAAAACAACATTAAATTATCAATCAAAATATCAACAATATATTATGTCAATTACAATCAACCTAACTCCAGAATTAGAAGCACGACTCCAGGAAAAAGCAACTCAAGAAGGGCAAGATATTTCCCTAGTTGCCAGCGAATTACTTGCCAGAGTTTTAGACTGGGAAACTGCCGATACCGAAGCAGCTATTAAAGGTATTCAGCAAGGATTAGATGATTTTGAAAATGGTCGATTTAGTTCTTTTGATGAATTTGCTGAAGCACAACGTCGTAAATATAATTTATAGCCTTAAGCGTTCAGCTAAACCCAAAACTATTGGTTTTCAACAATTAATAATTAATAATGAATAATTAATAATTATTAATTGTTGAAAAGAAGAGGATTGACTCATACATACAATTTTTATTTATTATCCCCTATCCAAGGGGAGGCTTTAAACCAAAATTTTTCGGTAAAGGATTTTGATTTTATTAACATTCTAATACTTTTTTGTAGTGCTGTACTAATGAAAGAATGACATATCAAATAGAAATTTCCAGCGTTGCACAAGCAGAAGCAGATAGAGCATTTCAATGGTTGTGTCAAGTTGTATCAATTGAAACAGCAAGACATTGGTATCAAGAGCTATTAAAGACTATTGAATCTCTGTCAGAAATGCCTAAACGTTGTCCTTTAGCACGGGAAAATAACTACTTCAGCAAAGAAATTCGGCAACTTCTCTACCGTAGGGGACGTCATTCATATCGAATTATTTTCACTATTGTAGAAAGTCAAGACATTTCGATTGTTCGAGTTCTTCATCTTCGCCATGCTGCACAACAAACAATTGGTAAAAGTCAAGATGAGACTGATAGTGGAAAGGAATGACTGATAGGTGGGTAGCACTATCGTCTCAACGGAGCTAGACACGAATTTGGCCGCAAATCCAGGGATAATGCCAAATAATTAATCCGTTTATCCGTGCCCAAATCTGTGTCTAGCTACTAGCTAAGGATTCAAAAAGTCTAAATGATTCCCATGTTTTGCCCGTAAAGATTCAACAGAACCTTCCAATTCTAACTTTCCACGATTCAATAAAATAATCCAATCAGCTCTACTAATAACCCTCGGTCTGTGACTAATAAAAATAGTAGTTTTCCCTCGACGATAAGATAATAAACTCTCCAAAACTTCCGACTCAGCGATTGGATCTAAACCAGAAGTTGACTCATCCAAAATTAAAACATACGGATCATTAACAATACCTCTAGCTATTGCCAAACGCTGCCTTTGTCCGCCAGAAATATTAGCTCCAAACTCCCCTAAAACCGTTTGATACTTATCAGGTAAACGACTAATAAATTCATCCGCCCCAGAAATTTGACAAGCTTCAACAATTTTTTCAAATGTTACCCCCGGCGCTGCTAAATAGAAATTTTCAAGAATTGAACGACTCCAAAAATGAGCATCTTGAGGAACTAATACAACCTGTTTTCTCAGAGAATTTATATCTAAATCTTGCAAATTATAAATACCAATTTGAACATTGCCAGATTGTACAGGATATAAACCAGCAATTAATTTAGCGATCGTACTTTTACCACAACCAGACTCACCAATTAAAGCAATAGACTTACCCCCAGGAAACCTCACAGAAAAATTTTCTAATAAATCAATTCTCCCGGCGTAGTGAAAACTAACATTAGAGCAAATAATATCAGAATTATCCTTAATTTTAGCCTCCGGTTTTTGATGCTTTTCATCAGTTTCTGGAGGATAATCAATTACTTCTGAAAGTCGTCGAGTAGCAGTCTGAACCTTTGCCAATTCATCCATCAATCCCACCAACGTACTAACCAAAGTTGACACATATTGATTCATAGCAATAAAAGCCAATAACTGACCAATACTTAATTGTTGAGCGATAACTAAATTACTGCCAAACCACAACAGAAAAATATTAGCAATATTACTAACTAAACCCGAAAAAACATCATTGACAATTCCAATCTGAGTAGTTCTAAAACTCAAATTAGCCAACTTGCCAAACCTACCTTGATATTCTTCCCAAAACTGAGCAGCACTAGAAGTAGTTTTGAGAGTCATTGCCCCCTTAAAAGTCTCCACTAAAACACCCTGAGTTTCTGCTTCTAAAGCAAATAAACTTCTAGTTTTTTGCTGTAATATCGGCAGCAAAGCAATAGTTGATAAAGTCATAACCACCGCCATAAAAACAGCAACTATAGTCAGGGAAAAACTATAAAGGCACATCACAATCAAAGAAACCAAAGCAATAAAAAATTGACTAGGCAAACTCACAATTACTTGGGAAACCAACTGATTAATCTCTTTAATATCCGTCAGCCTACTAACAATTTCACCACTACGTCGCGTCTCATAATAATTCAATGGCAAACGTAAAATTTGTCTGCCAAATTCCATCACTAATCCCAACTCCAAACGTTGAGCAAAATGAGCAATCATATTAGATTGAACTAACTCCAGACAACTGCTAAAAATATTCATCACAATTACAGCAATTACCACACTTGTAAGTAACTGAAAATCGCCCCGAACAAGCACATCATCAGTCAGAATTTGTACCAAAAAAGGAGAAGCGATCGAAAGTAAACCTAAGACAATGTTTAGGAGAAATACCTGAATAATAATTTGCCGATAATACCAAACTCGTCTCAGCAATCTGCTAATACTACTTACCTTTTCATCAGCCTCAGAAAAAAAGCGTTTTGCATCAGGTTCTACCAATAAACAAACCCAATCTTCCCAAGCTTCAGCTAATTCTTTTTCAGACAAAAAACGAATCCCAATAGCAGGGTCAGCAATTACATATTTATCTCCTTGTTTGCCATACAAAACCACCCAATGATAGCCTTGCCAATGAATAATTGCTGGCAAAGGAGCTTGGTCAATTTTATTTAAAATTCCTGGATTTGCTTTGACAGACCTAGCATTAAAACCGATAGTATCTGCACCTTGTTTTAAACCTAATAATGTCGTTCCTTGTTGATTAGTACCTATAGTTTCTCTAATCCGATTAATTGTTAAATTACGACCATGATATTTAGCAATAGAAGCTAAACAAGCCGCTCCACAATCTTCCTCACTTTGCTGAAGAATTATTGGATATTTATTAAAGTTATTTATTTCACGCTCAGTAGATGCTTTTGGTAATATTGGAACTGGTACAATGTCTAACATAATGATTTAATTTAAAAATAACTAACCGCTAGGCGGAATTCAAAATTCAAAAGTATTGGTTAGCAAGGCTTTTAGGATTTTATAACTGGTAAATTATTTCTGCAATCCTACACTAGATTGATGGTAAACATTAAGCCTTCAGCTAGCCTCTTGCAGAGGAACTTTATTAACAGTTATCAGCTTTAATTACCTTTAAAGAAGGATGTATTCAAGAATTAACAATTAACAATTAATTCTTAATTCTTAATTACCTCTCCCTAACCTAAAAGGGAGAGCATTGACAAAGAAGGAAAAAAATTTATTTTTCTCCTTGAAAGGGGAGACTTTAAAGGTGAATAATTATTAATTATTCGGTAAAAATGGAGATTTAGAAGTATATCTTTTGCTTGCTTTATTTATTAAAAAGCTAAGAGCTAACTGCTAATAGCTGAATACTTACAACTAATGAATTATGCTATACTAAATAACTCTTTCTCTTAACAAACAATCAAATCAGAAAAAAGCACCTATAAAGCTAATAAAGCTATAGGTGCTTAATAGTGTTAAGTAATAAGTAATACCTCTGCCTGTTTGCTCCGCATTCCGCAGGAAAGTCAGAGAATTCAAAAAATGATGAATACGCAAGAATTTTTCTTCATGAATGAAGAGGCTTTAAACCTTCATTTTCGGGCTTGATTTTACTCCTTACTCCTTACTCCTTACTCCTTACTCATTACTCATTACTCATTACTCATTACTCATTAGGCTTCTAGTAGCAACCACCACGACGGTAGCCACGATAACCATAGCCATAACCAGCACGACGGTAGCCATAACGTACAGGGCGACTATATCCATAACCACCATAGTAATAGCCACGGCGACCGTAACCATAACTTACAGAGCGACCGCGACCATAACCACCACAACCACAACCATGACCACCATTAATAGTCGCAGAATCTTCAGTAGAAATATCAGAAAATAGTTCGTTATTTTGAGTTTCTTGCATCATTTTTTCCTCAGATTTAATTGAATCAACAAGCTAGTTTAAACTTAGATTTATTTATCCAACTATCTCGTGATTTGTAATAGATTATTCTTTAGGTAAATTAGAGATTCAGGATATTTTTTCTGTTTCTATTAATAGTGGCTGATTCTTCATAAAAAAGGTCATAAAATAGTTTGCTGTTTTGAGTTTCTTGCATAAGATTATCCTCTGCTTTATTTCGATTTACAAGATAGTTAAAATCTCTATAATTTATTTTTTTAAATTATCTTTAACTATCTTGTAATTTGTAAGCATTCAGCTATTAACCAGCCTCTTTCAGAGGAGCTTCGCTAACAGCTCTCAGCAAACCCTATCTAAACCTTAAAAAGCTTTTAAATGAATACAACCTTTAAAGTCGGCTTTGATAGTAAGATTCAATTTACCTCAACTAATAAAGCTTTTTTCTCAAACTAAAATAAATAGCTGACCACTGAATGCTTACTGCTGAATACTTACTGTAATTTCCGCTCTATTATTCGTTAGTTACTTTCAGCATCCGGATATTTTTTTCCTGATTATCTGCTATTTATGAGCAGAAAAAAAAGCATTAAAAAATTTACTTTTTTTTCAATTAATCAGGATAAAACTACTATTAAAAAGTTTTAATTAGTAACAGCCGCCATAGTAGCGACGACGGGAGTAGTAACGTACAGGCCGACGAGAATAACGACGATAGCCATAACCAGAATAAAGGCGACGACGATAACGACCATAATATCCATGACCGCCATTAATAGTAGCAGACTCTTCAGTAGAAAGGTCAGTAAAGAGTTGATTATTTTCTTTTTCTTGCATCAATATTTTCCTCAAGGTTAATTACATTAGTAAGGTTTAATAATTCCTGTTTACTACTAGGAATTACAATTTATTCTTCCTTAGTAGTTATCAACATCCGGATAGATACTGAGCTAAATATTTTTTCATTAAATTTAATTGAATCATTATTGTTTTCAAGAGGATATATAAATCAAAAACTCAATATTTATGTATAGTTCAGTCAGAATAATTGCACAAAATAATTCTATAGCATTACTATAGCAATCAGGAATGAGATGTGAGAAAAAACTGTAGGGGTTTGGAGGCAAAATCAAAACTAAGATGGGGTTTGGAGACCAAACCCCTACGATCAAATATTACAAATGTAAATTACAACTGATTGCTATATAGCAATTCCCATGCTGGTGAGGTACAAAATTCCTTGGTTTTAGGGAACAGGGAACAGGGAACAGGGAATAGGGAATAGGAAACAGGGAATAGGAAATAGGAACAAATAAAGATAGGTGTACCTCACGATTGCTGAGAAACGCTATATATGCCACAACTTAGGAACAGCATACTTAAGGGTTTTGGTAAATAAAACCCCCGGTTGTTTTTCTGTTTACTTAAAATATTTATAGGTTAATTTATTAACCATAAAAGTTATAAATAATATTTCCATATTATCTACTTTGGTAATCCTATAACTTGATTTAAATGTCTGTTTCAGTCACAAGTAACCATGAGAATATAATATGATTTAAAGAAGAAAAATTTCAAATTAGTAGTAGCCTCTTATATTCCCCTTATAATAATTAGAATTATAACGTTGATAGTTAGGAGAATTACGGTTATAACCGTAATAAGTGCGAGGACAAAGTTGAAAACCTAAAAAACTACGGCGATATTGAGAATTTTCATTGTAACCCCCATTAATTCTCGTAGATTCTTCTAAATTTAATTCTGTAAAAAGTTGCTTTTGTTGAGATTCTGGCATGATAACTTCCTTATGGTTAATAATTTTCATAAAATAGCAGTAATCTTTACTGATTTCTTGAACTTCTGAAGGAATTTTAATTTATATTTCCCAAATAATCTGCAGTATCCGGATTTTTGCCAACTTCTATGATAATTTTATGTTGAGCATTAACTTTAATCCTAATTTCTAGCAGTTTGAACTTGATCCGGATCGCTGACAAAATAACTTCTAAGCTAGAGAATTTTCTTAGATTCAATTCTCTTACGGTTTTAACCAGAGGTAATTATCTATTATCCATTATCCATTGTTATTGCCATTCATTTAGCAAACTATCAATTTAGTCTCAAAACAATTATTTTAAAATGATGTTCAATAATTCTAATTCTATAGAAGTACAACCCCTAGAAAGTGATGAATTTCTTCCTCCTATGAGTCGTTGGAATAAGATAGGAGGAATGTTCTTAGTGGGAACATTTGGTGCAGCTATTACCCTAATGAGTGTAGTCAAGTATAATCCTACTGTGAGAACAGAAGCTATTGCTCGTCCAACAGGAGATGTAAGAATTGTTCAAGCACTTACAGAAGGTAAAGTTGACAGTATAGAAGTCAATGAAAATCAAGCAGTCCAGATGGGAGACGCGATCGCACGCATAGATGAATCTGCTCTGATAGGTCAAAAAAATCAACTACAAGAAAAAATTAGACAGTGCAACATTGAATTAGAACAGATTAATCAACAAATATCTGCTCTAGAAGTTCAAATCTTAGCTACTGCTAGACCTTATAATTTTCAGCAGGAGCGATCGCCGACAACAGCAAATAATCAGATAGATGAATCATCCATTGAGTCAGCTATTTTAGAACTATCCCGATCTTTGCCTACAGTTGCTCAACAGTTTGCTAAAGATAGACGCGATCTAATAGTCAAGCGAACCGAACTAATTAAAGAATTGACTGCTGGTAACAGAGAACTAGAACAGATCAATACTAACCTCGATCGTAGCGTAATTATTGCTCCTGCAAATGGTACTATACTGAGGTTATCTTTGCGTAACCCTGGGCAAACTGTCGAACCAGGAGCAGCGATCGCTCAAATTGTTCCTAGTAACGCAGCTTTAGTATTTAAAGGCAGAGTTACAGCAGCAGATATTGCCAGAGTAAAAGTAGGACAACCCGTGCAAATTCGGGTTTCAGCTTATCCTTTCCCTGATTATGGTATTCTAAAAGGAACTGTCAGTTCAATTTCTCCAGATGCTATCGCCCCAGAAGTGCTTCGAGAAGCTTATTATGAGGTAACAATAGAACCCGAACAACCTTACTTAGTCAAAGGCGATCGTCAATATCCGATCCAACCAGGAATGGAAGGTAGAGCTGATATTATTTCTTCACAGGAGACTGTATTAACTTTTGTTCTCAGAAAAGTTAGATTGTTAACTGATTTTTAGTTCAGGACTTACGCAGGTGAACCCAGAAACCAGGTTTCTCGTAGACATTTATTGCTCAAAACAATGATTTATCCTAGAAACCGGGTTTCGCATGCGTAAGTCCTATAGTTATTAGACCTCTCTGGAAAAGAGGGAGTAAGGGCGATGCGCAAATCGCTCGTACGAGAGGAGTGGGAAAGAATTGATGATTTATGCGGGTGGGATTGATTTGATTTTTGATTATCGGATATGTTTATTAGTATTTTGTCCTATCCAAGAAGTAGGATAAATGCTGATCGACTAATTAGGATAACTCAGTATACTAAAAATTACTCATTGCTATTAGACATCTCCGATAATTAAAAATCAAATAAATTATCGTACAGAAATAATCGATTCTTTTTCCCTATTCCCTATTCCCTATTCCCTATTCCCTCTTTTCCGGAGAGGTCTATTGATCGTCTTCAGAATTTATCATTTCCACGATTAACTAAATTTATCCTTTCAGGCTAACTAAATCTTGATTTATATCTACTGGCGTGTTATAATCTCAAGTATAATCAAAAAAAAGATTGTTTACCTATTTAGGGATATCATTTTTGCATATCACATTAATGAATTTTTTTCAAGTAAGAAAACACATAAAAACCCACGAAGCATAAACAAATCTTACCATTGGTTTAAAAGAATTTAGTTGTACTTATAATGGCTTGCCAAAAGTAAGTATGCTAAAGTATAAACATATAAAGCACCTTCTCCAAGGCCACGAAAAATCCACGAATCGGTAAAAGTGAGAATGGGAAGGTAGCCTTTAGCAGAATTTAAAAAAATTAAGAGGTATTATGAGCCAACAGGTTATACACCCGATGGATAAACTCCAGCGTCAGGTGAATTCCCTTCTGAAATCTAATATAATCAAGCCAACAGATAGTATCTGGAAGATTGCCCTGCTTTTCGGGGATAAGTGGCATTTTTGGAAAAAAGAACTGCAAGAGTTTGGTTTTTCGATGGAAGATCCAATTAGTGAACTATTAGCTGTAGAAGCTTGGGAAGAAGATTAGTTTATTAGCTTTCCGCTCAGACTTAACTTAAGCTGGTAAAGACGAAGACGTGATAGTTATCTGTTGAAGGGTTTGTAACTGTTGGCTATAATCTGGTATTATTTCCAATAATCTAATCTATATTTATGGTACTAGGATTTAAGAGCATTGACTTAATCAAAGAATAACGATATAACCAGAATATGGCTTGTCAGTAGATAGAGATTTAAACGCCAGTATTAATTTAAGAGATGCGGTTTGCTTGACCCTCAATTCCTGTGGAGGTCTTGCTGCCGACAGTTCCGGTGGCAGCAAGGGACGTTTTCGCTACGCGACATGAAACGCTATGCGACATGTTTGCGTTAGCGCAGCTCCTCTGAAAGAGGCAGCATTCCGGAACGGAAAACGCATTAATGCTCAAGCAACGTCCGTACACAGTAAAATGTCACTTGTTTTGACGTTTTATATCGGTTTTATGAAGCAGTGAGTTGCACCCTGCAAATCAGCAAAAAACATGGGTAAACACGAGCTTTGTAGCTCGTCACGATTGGAATTAGGGATTATGGTTAACTATAAATATCCTTAATCATAATTCTATCAGTTCTGATAGCAAAATTCAATTTCCTACTGCTATTGATTATTGATTTGCATAAGCTTTTAGTAGCAATGGTTAAACCTCAGAACTATTGGTATTATGAAGTTTCCCTCAACAGATCCCGATAGACACTTTCAGGCATTGATCAGAAGCTTGGAAACGTCTTGATATCGCTGATACCTAATCTGATTGACAAAATAGATCGATCATTTTTTCCTGTTATCTCCTTTCAGAAATAACGCACCTAAGTCAGATTTAGTATCAGCTTATGAAAACTGATGATGTTTGCTTTTTAAAGACAATTCTTCAATGCTTCTGCTAACTCTGGGGCAGCTTGATAGCGATCGCTAGGCAATGGTTGTGTCACCTTTTCGATAACTTCCCGTAATTGTGGTGTAATAGTGGGAACGCCTTCAATATGAAAGCGATAACCATCACCACGATTTTCATAAAACTTCATTGGACTTTGACTTGTAAGCACAAAAATCAGAGTTGCACCAACCGCATACAAATCAGATTGAGTTAAAGGTTGCCCGCGATCTTGTTCGGGGGCGCTATAACCTTCTGCACCAATTCGCGTGCCCAAAGGTGTTCCGATCTCTTTGACTGCCCCAAAATCTAAAACCACTATCTGATTATCGCGACGGCGCACTAAAAGATTAGCAGGTTTAATATCCCGGTGAATAAGTGGAGGATCTTGTGAGTGAATATATTCTAAGACTTCACAAGTTTGAATCATCCACTCTATTGCCTGTTGTGGTAAAATCGGTCCTTGAGTAACAATGCGTTTCTCCAGATCCTGACCATGAATCATTTCCATTGCCAAATATTTCTTGTCTTCTTCCACAAAAAAATCGAAAAACTCAGGAATACCCGGATGGTTTAATGATTTCAGCGCTCTAGCTTCTCGCTCAAATAATTCTTGAGCTTTACGAATTTGAGCCATATCAGCGTTCATTTCCTTCAGTACCACTAAAGCAGCAGCAGGGGAAGCGCTCATACCTGGCAAATTATTTCGCTCCCGATCCCAAGCCAAATAAGTAGTACCCATGCCACCTTGACCCAATATCCGTAAAACTTGATACTGACGAATACTGCGTTCAACCTGAATTGGTTGACCACAATAGATGCAGAATAAATTTCCCGGTGGGTTATCACCAGCACGGGGACAACATTGCTGAGGAATTTTTGCAGCAGATGGAGGCTGAACTTGAAACTTTAAAATCGGGCCACCTCTTGCTAACTGTATCAGGGAACCATCAGAAACGATCCCCTGAGACATCACAACTCCATTAACAAAAGTTCCATTTGTGCCTTGACTAACTAAGCGCCAAAGATTTCCAGATTGGGACTTTGATATTTTATGTAACTCTAGATGGTATCGGGAAACTAAGCTATCAGATAAAACAATATTATTATCAGGAGAGCGACCAATCTTAATTATTGATTCGCTTTGAAAATCCCAATTTTTTAAAGGAGTATTTTTTTCAGGGTCTAGGAGGGTTAACCTAATCACAATTTATTAAAGTAGGGAGTAAAGTCAAAATTCAAAATTCAAAATTCAAAAGTTAGAAGCTAGAAGCTAGATTTGAGCGGATAAAAACTTTGACAACACAATAGTGCAATTATTTGACATTTAAAGTTTGAAACTGTTTGTGACATATTTAAAGTGAATTGGTATTAGAAATTTAAGATATCTTCGCGCTTTGCCTGTATCAAAAAAATTTCTCTAATCTTGTTGTGTCTTGACTAAAGCACGAATCACAATTGCTGTAATATTATCGTGACCATTATATTCATTTGCCAAATCAATTAACTTACTTACACCCAACTCCAAATTAGCTTGTTTGTCTAAAAGTGGTTCCAGGTGAGTTTGCCAATGATTTTCCAAAAGCTGATTATCTGTTAAACCATCAGAGGCTAAAATTAACAGACTATCCTCATTCAGATTCAAAAACTGTACATCAGGTCTGACAAAATTTTCATCTCGTGGTCCTAACGCTTGAGTCAATTGATAAGCATCGGGGCGACTATAAGCTATTTCTGGTTCAACTCCGCGATTAATTTCTCTTTGACCTACTTCATGATCTAGAGTAATCTGTTCTAAACCTCCCTTACGAGAAAAACGATACAAACGACTATCCCCTACATGAGCTACAGCTACTTTTGTATCGTAAATCATTGCCATAACTAAAGTAGTACCCATTCGACTACTGCCAGAACGAACTTCTTGTTGGTTAATATCGTAAATTACCTCATTTGTCTGTAAGACTCCTTCTCGAATTTTTTCTTCTGAAGGCAAACCTACTGACCAACTACTTTCTGTTTTCAAGTATTGTTTAATAGTGTCTACCCCTAATTGACTAGCTATTTCTCCACTAGCGTGTCCTCCCATACCATCACAAAGTACATAAATTCCTTTCGCCTGAATAATTTTTTCTGTAGAAGTTTCCTGACTTTCTATCTGAGTTTGAATTCCAAAAGTATCTTCATTATGCTCCCGTTGACTGCCTACATCACTTTTACCGGAACTTTCCAAACTCATCAATTGTATTGGTAAAAGTTCGGTGTCTTGAGTCTCAATATTATCTACTATTTCTTTTGCAGAATCATTGGTTTGCAAAACTGTAGGTACAGATGTAATAGTTGGTAGAGGTTGTAAATTATCTTGAGTATTCATTAGATACGATCGCAATTCTTCAATAGTTTGTATCTCACCATTTCGCCAATCTTGAAATAAAGTTGTTATCCAACCAAATTGTGTACGTTGGGATTGCTCAAACAACCATTGCCAGAATAGCATTAAATCTCCCAGAGTTTTTGCTTCATCAGGTTTT
This sequence comes from Okeania sp. SIO3I5, assembly GCF_010672085.1. Lineage (GTDB taxonomy): Bacteria > Cyanobacteriota > Cyanobacteriia > Cyanobacteriales > Microcoleaceae > Trichodesmium. Next base: position 100,188 of record NZ_JAAHHT010000001.1, on the reverse strand, counting down.
GAGTATAAGCGTTGCAACTTGATAGAGTTGTTATCTGCTTGATTTACCCGGAGATTTTCATGTTCAAGTATACTTTGACAACAATCCGAGGGTGTTAGAGCTATCCACAGTTCGGTCATTTGTTGCAACCATGATAAAGTTTGTAGTTGGGAAAATCGTTGGTTTCCCCAGAGGTCAACTAATCGTGGCCAACTACTATAGTCGGCCAAAAGTAGTATTTCTTCCTCTGGCGATGTCGAATTTTCCACCCATTGCGTTCGCCAACTATCGTGAATAGCGGGCAAATATTGGGGTATTTGGGTATATAAAGCTATATACGGTTGGGCAATGATGGGAATAATTAAAGCTTCCATACCTTCGGGAGTTATTTGCTGATCACAATTATTTTTCAACCAAGTTTGAATAGGGGTTTCTTCTAGTGGGTAACGGTCTAATACTTGCAATACTACTGTTTGACCTTGGTTGCTTGCTGGTATAGTTTCCAATACTTGGTAGCGTTTTTGAGGGTCTAAGTATTTTTTTTCTGATGCAGTGGAGAGTATTTCTGTATTGTTTAAGGATAATGGATTCTCTGTGTTGACTGCTTCAGATATTGGACTAAGTATATCTAGAGTTGTTAATTCTAAATTATCTAAGTTCCCTATTGCTTTTGGTTGAGTTTCTTCTGTTTCTACATCTGAAACTGATGCAGTAAGAGCGCCTGGTTCTAGACTATCTTCTATTTCAATTTTCTCCTCCGAATTCTCAGGGGATTCTAAATTATCTTCAGATTCTTCAGTAAATATATCTGCTGCTGACTCTGCGGAATCATTGGCCAGGGAGCTTGCTCCTGTAGTGAATTCCTCTTGACTCAGTTTCTTAAGATTAATCTCTGGTATACTGGGAGTAGTAACTTCTATTTGATAGTAAATAATGGCCTTCCATAATTGACCTGTATAGGCTCCACAGTTGTGACATTGTAGAGCGGTCAAAGGGACTTCTAAGCCACATTGATGACAATTTTTGTGGGTTAAGGATGTACCACATTTTTGACAATATTTATGATTGTTAGGATTTTCAAACTCACATTGGGGACAGATGAGCATAATAGGAGGCTGTTCTGTGTCACAACTTCAACTATTGTAGAGCAACTAGAAGGGAATAGAAGTATTGCTATCTTCTAAAATTGTTTGGGTGGCGATCGCTTCTATTGTTTTTAGAGGTACTTCACAAAAATATTTTTGCCTAAATTGTTCTTCTGATACTGCTGCTAGGAACTTTTGGACTGTTTGGGATGAAGTTTCTGTTAAAGAAGTTCGGGCACAAGAGGCTTTTTGATTTTTGGTTTGATTCTGGATTATGTAAAAACTTCTGTCTTTATACTTGACATTAAATCCAAAATGTTGTATTGATTTGAAACCTAATTTAAGAGTAGCATCGCCAATATTTAACTTTTTTAGCAATTGATAACGAGTGACAGATTTGCCGGTACGGTTAAGATATTTGGCAATTCCCAGGAGTTTTTGCCAGATTTCTAGGGGAGGGACAATAGGGGGTTGGGAGTAGGCGATCGCTAATTTTTTCTGTTGATTTATTGCTCGTCGGAACCAGATTCGTAAGTCATTCCAGCTTGTGGGACATTGTGTAAGAATAATTAAGTCTTTTTCATTTTCTGGAGCTAAGACCTGAGACTTTTCACTAGCACTATAGTTTTGAGTATCAAATTTTGAATTTTCATTTTTGGGAAGGGATAGGTCTGACTTTTCACTAGCACTATAGTTCTGAGTATCAAATTTTGAATTTTCATTTTCGGAAAGGGATAGGTTTGACTTTTCACTAGCACTATAGTTCTGAGTATCAAATTTTGAATTTTCATTTCTCAAAGGCAAGACCTCAGACTTATCATTTGAATTTTCATTTCTCGGAGGCAAGACTTGAGACTTTTCGCTAGCACTATAGTTCTGATTATCTAATTTTGAATTTTCATTTTTGGGAAGAGATAGGTCTGACTTTTCACTAGCACTATAGTTCTGATTATCTAATTTTGAATTTTCATTTTTGGGAAGGGATAGGTCTGACTTTTCACTAGCACTACAGTTCTGAGTATCAAATTTTAAATTTCCATTTCCCGGAAGTAAGACCTGAGACTTTTCACTAGCACTATAGTTTGAAGTTAATATTTCTGAATTTCCATTTCCCGGAAGTAAGACCTGAGACTTTTCACTAGCACTATAGTTTGAAGTTAATATTTCTGAATTTTCATTTTTTGGAGTTAAGACCTCAGACTTATCATTTGAATTTTCATTTCTCGGAGGCAAGACCTGAGACTTTTCACTAGCACTATAGTTTGAAGTTAGGATTTTTGAATTTTCATTTCCCGGAGGCAAGACCTGAGACTTTTCACTAGCACTATAGTTTGAAGTTAGGATTTTTGAATTTTCATTTCCCGGAGGCAAGACCTGAGACTTTTCACTAGCACTATAGTTTGAAGTTAGGATTTTTGAATTTTCATTTCCCGGAGGCAAGACCTCAGACTTATCATTTGAATTTTCATTTCTCGGAGGCAAGACCTGAGACTTATCACTAGCACTATAGTTTTGAGTATCTAATTTTGAATTTCTATTTCCCGGAAGTAAGACCTGAGACTTTTCACTAGCACTATAGTTTGAAGTTAGGATTTCTGAATTTCTATTTCCCGGAAGTAAGACCTGAGACTTTTCACTAGCACTATAGTTTGAAGTTAGGATTTCTGAATTTTCATTTCCCGCAGGTAAGACCTCAAACTTATTATTTGAATTTTCATTTCTCGGAGGCAAGACCTGAGACTTATCACTAACACTGTTATGAGTATCAAATTTTAAATTTTCATTTTTGGGAAGAGATAGGTCTGACTTTTCACTAGCACTATAGTTTGAAGTTAGGATTTTTGAATTTTCATTTCCCGGAGGCAAGACCTCAGACTTATCATTTGAATTTTCATTTCTCGGAGGCAAGACTTGAGACTTTTCGCTAGCACTATAGTTCTGAGTATCTAATTTTGAATTTTCATTTTTGGGAAGAGATAGGTCTGACTTTTCAATAGCACTATAGTTTTGAGTATCAAATTTTGAATTTCCATTTCCCGGAAGTAAGACCTGAGACTTTTCACTAGCACTATAGTTTGAAGTTAATATTTCTGAATTTTCATTTTTTGGAGTTAAGACCTGAGACTTTTCACTAGCACTATAGTTTGAAGTTAATATTTCTGAATTTTCATTTTTTGGAGTTAAGACCTGAGACTTATCATTTGAATTTTCATTTCTCGGAGGCAAGACCTGAGACTTTTCACTAGCACTATAGTTTTGAGTATCTAATTTTGAATTTCTATTTCCCGGAAGTAAGACCTGAGACTTTTCACTAGCACTATAGTTTGAAGTTA
>NZ_JAAHHT010000001.1:0-96781 GCF_010672085.1 Okeania sp. SIO3I5 | reverse complement strand
TTTTCATTTCTCGGAGGCAAGACCTGAGACTTTTCACTAGCACTATAGTTTTGAGTATCTAATTTTGAATTTCTATTTCCCGGAAGTAAGACCTGAGACTTTTCACTAGCACTATAGTTTGAAGTTAATATTTCTGAATTTCCATTTCCCGGAGGCAAGACCTCAGACTTTTCACTAGCACTATAGTTTGAAGTTAGGATTTCTGAATTTTCATTTCCCGCAGGTAAGACCTCAAACTTATTATTTGAATTTTCATTTCTCGGAGGCAAGACCTGAGACTTATCACTAACACTGTTATGAGTATCAAATTTTAAATTTTCATTTTTGGGAAGAGATAGGTCTGACTTATCACTAGCACTATAGTTCTGAGTATCTAATTTTGAATTTTCATTTCTCAAAGGCAAGACCTCAGACTTATCATTTGAATTTTCATTTCTCGGAGGCAAGACTTGAGACTTTTCGCTAGCACTATAGTTCTGAGTATCAAATTTTGAATTTTCATTTTCGGAAAGGGATAGGTCTGACTTTTCACTAGCACTACAGTTATGAGTATCAAATTTTAAATTTTCATTTTTGGGAAGAGATAGGTCTGACTTATCACTAGCACTATAGTTCTGAGTATCAAATTTTGAATTTTCATTTGCAGGAAGGGATAGGTCTGACTTTTCAATAGCACTATAGTTCTGATTATCAAATTTTGAATTTTCATTTTGGGGAAGAGATAGGTCTGACTTTTCAATAGCACTATAGTTCTGATTATCAAATTTTGAATTTTCATTTCCTGGAAAGGATAAATGAGATTCATCCGTAGAGAAATACTTTTGAACTTTGAATTTTGAATTTTGAATTCCTTGACGCCAGTCCAATATCCAATCTGCAGAATTTAATGCAATGACTTGAGTATCTTCAAGATTAAGTTGTACAGCAATAAGTCGAACTTCATAACGTTTCTCGTAAGTATTGAAATCTAGTTCCACTACCGCATCACATATACCTTCCGGAACTTCATCCTTATAATGACCCCACCAAAGACCAGGAAAACCTTTATCTATAGACTCATCGCAAATTTCAAAACTTGTCTTAATATACTTGACCTTATTTCCCCGTAAGTCCGTTTGGTTCCGATGCCAAACATTAGTAAACCAACAATTTTGAATCAAAAGTTTAGGTACCGGGTTGCCCATACCACAGGGTTCTAAAAGCTTCAGTTCTTGAAATAAATCTCTACCCAACTCAGATACAGTCACAATTAAATCTACTTCTATTACTGAAGTTTGGTTCAGACTTACACCTAATGTTTGTCCCAATAGTTGATTAATAGCATCCGTAAATATTGGAATATTTTCTACTGGCAAACTCAAACCAGCAGCAAAAGGATGACCACCAAACCTATCTAATAAATGTGCCTGATTTTTCACCAACTCATAAAGGTCTATTTTACCAACAGAACGGGCAGAACCACGAGCTAACAATTTTTCTTCAGAAGTTCTAGTAGCTTCAGTTTCCTCACTTAATAAAATAGTAGGACGACCATACTCTTGAGCTATTTGTCCTGCAACTAATCCTAGCACACCGACAGGCCATTGAGGGTCTGTCAAAACTATAACATGAGTAGTAGAAAGGTCTAATTTAGTCAATTTTTTGGCAACATCTTCAGCTACTTCTTTTTGTATAGATTTCCGCCTAGAGTTAGCTAATTCCGTTTCTAACGCCAATTTTTGACAATTTTGAAGGTCACGACTGGTCAACAGTTCCACACAAAAACTAGCATCTCCCATAATTCTACTTACAGCATTAATTCGAGGGCCAATACCAAAAGAAATATCTGTAGGGCGATCGCCTGTTTTTTTGCACAACTCTAAAAGTTTAGCAACTCCAGGTCTAGTAGTTGTGTGTAATTGTGTGCTTAATTTTTCAATACCTATTTGTGCTAAATAACGACAATCATCTGTTAGCTGAACTAGATCGGCAATTAAACCAATAGCTACTAAATCTAATAATTCTGTTAGGGGAAGTTTAGGTATTTTTGGATGAGTTAAATAAAGTGCTTCTATAAGTTTATAAGCTACAGCAACTCCAGATAAATTATATAAAGGATTATCGGGGGAAAAATAGCGAGGATTAATAATAGCAAATAATGGCGGACGTTCTGAGGGAAGAGTGTGATGATCGGTAACAATTATATCTATTCCTAAATTATTTGCATATTCTATTTCGGCAATATTTGTACTGCCTGTATCGCAGGTAATTATCAAACTATAATTTGCTTTTGCTAACCGTTCTATTCCGGAAAAATTCAAACCATGAGATTCTGTAAATCTGTTAGGAATATAATAAGTTAGTTGGTTATTTTTATCGAAAAATTCTCCTAATCCATCCCAAAGTACGGATGTTGAAGTAATTCCATCTGCATCAAAGTCTCCCCAGATAGCAACTTTTTCTCGATCATTTATAGCAGAGGTAATTCTTTCTATAGCTCTGTTAATTTCTACGCCAAATTCAAAGGAGCTAGTTGGTTGATATTGTTTTGGTTTTAAAAAGCCTGCTATATTTTTAGTATCTTTAATTCCTCGCTGCCATAATAATTGTGCTAGATATTTTCCTGATAACTTTGGTGCATAATTTTTGACAGATTCAATAAATGAATCAGGCAGATTATCAGATATAGGAATTTGCCAAGAAAATTTTTCTTTAGACATCTTTATTTATAGCAGGGAATAGGGAATAGGGAATAGGAAATAGGGAATAGGGAACAATTGGAAAAACATTTCCTAGTTTAAGATTTATTATCAGTCTATGTTCTAACCAATTCTTTCTGAGCTATAAAAATTCTTTTTAGCAACTACAACTAATAGAATAAAAAAATTATGGCTAGTCATACAAATATAGAATATAGAAAAAATTAAAAGTTTAATTATTACTGTGAATAAGATATAGCAAAAGGAAGAAGATTAATTACTATATTTTATTGCTTTGTATATTTTATAATTCATTAAAATCATATATAATTTCTCAGACTAATGAGGTAAACCTATTTTATTACCGAAAAATTAAGGTATAAAGCCTTTCCATTCATAGATAAAAAAGCGGTTGATGGATGCTGAGAAAACCTCGCCATATCCAATCAACTAAGAGAAGAAAAAAATTCCTTTTAGGCAATTCTTATGTTACTGAAACAATTAAACAATTAAACAATTAAACAATTAAATAATTAGATAATTTAGGTTTAAAGCCTCCCCTTTCAAGGGGAAAAAGCGGTCGTTTTGCTACGCATAACTACGTTAACGCTGCGCGACATGAAAAGCGGAGCTTCCCGTAGGGAGGGATGCCGAGGAGACCTCGGCATATCCAATCGACCAAGAGAAATAAATTTTTTCCTTTTAGTCAATCCTCTCCCTTTTAGGGAGAGGTAATTATCCATTATCCATTATTGTAAAGAAGAGGTAATTAATAATTAATAATTATTAATTATTAATTGTTAGCACACTCCCTATTCTTAATTAAGAAATCCTGCTTCAGGAACAGGAAATTTTACAGTAAATATTGAACCTTTATTCACTTCACTAACTACACCAATATCTCCACCCATCATTTTACAAAAGTGACGACTAATAGCTAAACCTAAACCAGTTCCTCCATATTTTCGTGTTGTTGAATCATCAACTTGAGTAAATGGTTGAAATAAACTATCTATTTTGTCTTCTGATATACCTATACCAGTATCAGCAACACTTAAAACTAACACCTTACTTGTAGAGTTATACTTTCCATTTTGAGTAATCAAATTTCCATCATTATTAACAACTTTAACCTTCAAAATTATTTGACCATTCTCTGTGAATTTAGCCGCATTACTCAAAAGATTTAAAATTACTTGGCGCATTTTATTAGGATCGGCAACTATCGGTTCCTCATTATCTTCACAGATTATTTCTAATGTATTACCATTTTGCTCAATCAAGGGTTGAATAGTTGCTAAAACATTTTCAATTAATGCCATAATATTAATACTTTCCCAGTGAACATCCATCTTACCAGCCTCAATTTTTGAAAGATCGAGAATGTCATTAATTATTGTTAGTAAATGTTTCCCTGAAGTATGAATATTGTGAAGGTCGTTGATAAAATCTTCATAGCCTAAATCATCAGCATCTTCTAGTAAAATTTCACTGTAGCCAATAATAGCATTTAATGGTGTTCGTAATTCATGGCTCATATTTGCTAGAAATACACTTTTGGCTTTATTTGCTGCTTCTGCTTCATTTTTTTCTTGTTTTAAACGCTTATTTTCTTTGAGTTGCTGAACATTTGCTAATGTTTTTTTGATCGTAATGTCTAAATCTTGAAAGTCTATAGGTTTAGTCAAAAAATCAAAAGCACCTCTATTCATTGCAGACCTAATTTTTTCCATATCATCATAAGCAGAAATAATTACTGCCTTGATATCAGGATAATGAACTTGAAGATTATCCAGCAAAGTTAACCCATCCATTAAGGGCATATTAATATCAGTTAATACGATGTCTACATTGAGTTCCTTTGACAAAATTTCTAGTGCTTCTACACCATTTCTGGCAAAAATAAAATTCAGTTCTTTTTGCTTGATTTTTTTTCTAAAGTTACGGACGATTAGTGATTCAAAATCTGGTTCATCATCCACAACAAGTATTTTTGATGACATGATATTCTGATTAATAAGCCAGTTGCTTTCAATTTCTAAGTTATTTTTCAATAATTAATTATTAATTACCTCTTCTGTAATAGAAGGATTGGTCAAAAGGAATTTTTTCGTTTTTTTCTCCTTGCTTATGAGAGGCTTTAAACCTTAATTTTTCGGTAATCAATGAGAATTAATATATGCTATTTCTAATTTTGGCATAATTCGTCATGGAATTCTTTCCTTGGCTCATAAACAAAAGTCTAAACTTATCAGTCAAAAGTAAAATAATTTTATAGCAGTCGAAGTAAAGGTTAGGACATTTATAAATCCTGTTTGCGGAGCATTTCCCTATAAGAAAAACCCTTTGAAAGTTTACTATTCCCTATTCCCTCTCTTGGTGCGCGTTCCCTTGCGTCTGTGGCCGACACGGGGTCGCACCGCTATTCCGTGTTCCCTATTCACGCTTCGCGTAGCGCTATATTAATTTTGAAATGGTAGGTTATATCAAGTCCGGTAACATCGGTATAATTAGAGAAAGAGTGTGGGGAGTATCGGGAGTGTGGGGAATGTGGATAGGGAGATAAAGAAATATTTGGCAATGGCTTTTTATGGAACATTTTTTATACTGAATTAAGCGGATTTTATATGAGATTATGAGATATGGAATAACATTTAGGATTTTTTAATTAAAATTGTTAAAAATCAAAGTATACTTTATGTACTATATAGATTGGATGTATAATTAAGCGAGTGAGGAGAGCGAGTAGATTTTTATTATTACTTATTATTTTTAATTAAATAATTTTAATTTTAAGCTAAATTGATATTTCTGGAATACTATCTAGACTGAATATTAAATCAGCAGAAATATCTGTAGACTCAATATCTGCTTCTCTGTTATGAACTTCTGAAAAACGTTCACAGCGAGTAGCAAATTGACAAGTATGACAAATATTAAGAATCTCCACTTGTGGAAATTCTGCCCCCTCTTCCTGGTAATTTTTTAACCAGTAAGTTAAATTATTTAATATCTCCTGTAAATTCTGTTCAGTTTTTTTGTGTGCTTGTTGATTATAAGAAAATTTTAGTTTGTAGGGTAAGCTTTGACTTTTTGGTTGGATAAACCAATAAGTCATAGAAACTGCTTCTGACAAATAGTTGCTAGTTTCAACTAGGGCATAAAGATATAAGCGTGTTTGCCAATTTTGAGCTAATTTTTTTTTGTTTTGAGGATGACTATAGGTTTTCCAATCAAAAATTTGTGCTTGTTGATTTTCAGCAATTAATAAATCATAAATAACTGTCAGAATATAGTTATTAAAATTAATACTGCGATTATGTTCAGCTTGACGTAAGATTAAATTATCTTGAGTTTGAGGATTTAATATTTCTGGTGCAGCTTGGAAAAAACTTTCAAAACAATGCTGCATTTCTTGATTTTCTAGCATTAAAGATTCTATTGGTAATCCTAGTTCTCTTTGCTGCATTAATAAGTGAAACTGACTACCCCAATTTAGTCTTTCTTGTTCTATAGGTGTTGTCGGTACACTCAAATTATCTAGGTAGAGATATTGGAATTTGCGCGGACAAGTTGTCAGTAATTTTAGGTGTTGTTGAGAGAGTCTATATTTTGTCATTTTAGGGAGTAGGGAGTAGGGAGTAGGAAATACCGTTTCACAGAAGTTAAAAGTTAAAAGTTAAAAGTAAGATTTTATCAGCTCAAAACTTTGATGTTATAGTTATTTTAGAAAATTATTTTACATAGAGCGGGTTAGACGGAAGTTAAAAGTTAAAAGTTAAAAGTAAGATTTGCTCGGCTCAAAATTTTGATGCTACAATTATTTTAGGAAATTATTTTACATAGAGTGGGTTAGACAGAAATTAAAAGTTAAAAGTTAAAAGTAAGATTTGCTCGGCTCAAAATTTTGATGCTACAGTTATTTTGGGAAATTATTTTACATAGAAAGAGTTCGACGGAAGTCAAAACTTAAAATTTAAAACTTAAAATTTAAAACTTAAAACTTAAAACTTAAATTTGCTCGGCTCAAAATTTTGATGCTATAGTTATTTTAGGAAATTATTTTACATAGAGTGGGTTTGACGGAAGTTAAAAATCAAAATTTAAAAATCAAAATTTAAAAATAAAAAGTAAGATTTGATCGGTTCAAAACTTTAATGCTACAGTTATTTTTTGAAATTATTTCATAAGTAGTAGCTTTTTAAATAGTGTTTGAAGTTTTGAAGCATGGAATTATAGCAATTTTCATATAAGGTAGACTACAACAATTCTGCCCTATGCATTCTGCCTTTAAGCCAAAATTTATGTATTCTATGTTAATCAAAACTACTGTAAGTTTTCATTCTTTTTGAGCCAATATACAAGAGTTACTGTACCACATTTACATGGAATAGACTTTATATAGTTTGAAGCTATTTTTCAAGCTCAAACTTAGTCAGAAATTACTTTTAACTTTTAACTCTTAACTCTTAACTCTTAACTCTTAACTCTTTTAACTTTTAACTCTTTTAACTTTTAACTTTTGAATTTTGAATTTTAAATACTTCCTTTCTGCCTTCTACTTCCTTGCTGACTTTTTCTTGCTTCTCCCGTATTATTATTTCTACCAAATTTAACATCTTGAAAAGAACTACCTACACCCTGAATAATACCTCTTCCAATTAAACCTATACCACGCCCAATTACTTGAGTAAGTAAATACACAACTCCACTGCCAATAAAAGAAACAGTTGCTTTAATACCAGGAGCTATTGCATCCCGAGTTTCTAATAGTAATGTTACCGTTAATGGAATGCCTGAGAGTTGTCCTAATTCATGTCTACGAGGTGAATAAATAGATATTTTTTTGATGCCACGTTCATTCAACACAAATAAGAAAAAGTTACTCTCAAAAATTGCCTTTGGTTCCCCTATATATTCTTCTATACGATATTTCCAGGATAACTGATTACGGAACTTTTCAATATCTCGTGTTGATAATAATTGTCTGTCGTAAAAATGTTCTTTAATTTCTTCTACATGAGCAAAATTATTTAATAAAGGTTGCATAACACCATTAGCAACTGAAATTAATAAATTTTGCAGTAAAGCTTCAGAACGTTCCATAGCTTCAGGAGAACCTACCGCAAAAGATACATTATCAACTACCAAAGGAACTTCAAATAATAAGTAAGATATTAATTCTTCAACTAAAGGAATTTTATCAAGAATAAACTTATGCACATTATCTGTTTCATTGAACAAGACTGGCATCACTTCTACTCTAATTTTTTCTGAAAAATAATTGACAGTTCCTATACCATTAGTGATTTCTAGTTGATAGTATTTATCCAAAAAAACTTGACTCGTCAATTGCCACAAATTATGCACAATCTCATATTTTTGTTTTGGTATTTCTTCCATCAGAATAGAAGCACTACGGAGTTCATCAAGAATATCTTCAAATTTACATAAAGCTATATAAATTAGTTCTTGTTTCTTATAACCTCGCAATATATCAATTTCCATTGGTAATCCACTGAAGTTAATTAAATTAGCATTTAATTTAGCTATTGTTGCTTCAAATAATGCTGTTTGTACATTCGTTGTCTCAGTGGAAGTTTGAGAAATAACTTCTGCATTTCTGTTCTGAATAGTTGCCCGATTATTGTTCGCTGAATTAATAAGTTTATTAGTTGGTAATTCTGTAATCTTTTGTAGTTTTGAATCCCCAAAATAATCTCTATTTACATTTATTTGTTGCTGCTGTTTCTGGGCATTAAAAGATTTAGGTAATAAGTGACTAAGTATCCATCTAGCTGTTAGTAATTCTCGACGTTGCCCAGAAGTTATTGCCACATTAAGTAAAGAGGTTAAATTATTTCTATCTAAATTTTCTAGTCTTTCATTGAGTTGAGATGTTACTTCCGATAAAGAAGAATCTATTTGTTTAATTCCAGACTGATAGACGTTATCAAAAATAGTATTGAAAAAATTTCTGGTTTGAACTCTTAAACTTAAATTTGCTGGTTTTTCTGAACTTTCTTGTATAGATTCAATCTCAGGAATATTTACCCAATAAAACTCACCATTTGCTATTTGTCTAATAATAATTATTAACTCAGAAATACTGATTCCTTTTTGGCAATAACCATTGACACCTAATTCTCGTAAAAATGTCAATAATAAGGTATCTTGCAAGGATGTCAATAATAATATTTGTAACTCTGGGCAAGAAGTTTTTAGCTGCTGACAAAAATCAATTCCAGAAATTGTAATTTCCTCTGAATTTTGAGGAAGCAAATTATTAGTTTCTATGTCTAGAATTACAAAAAATTTATTCTCTTGTTTGTTCAAATTTTGAATAAATTTTAAAGCTTCCGATCCTACTTCTGTCTCAACTACTATTTCTATATCTGAAAACTGCTCGAAAGAAAATTTTAACCCCATCCGAAAGATAGAGTCATTATCAATGAGCAGCAATTTTAATACTGATTCACTATTCATAAATTTGTTTTTGTTTGATATCTTTAAGAATAGACATCTCCAGAAAATCAACTTGCCCTTTATTTCCTATAAGTAAGAGAAGAATAAAGTTACTCAAAAAATTCTTTTCCGTTGCTTTGTGGAAAAAATTTCTTGCCTATTACCTGTTCCCTATTCCTTACTTTGAAAAATCGACATCTCCAGAAAATCAACTTGCCCTTTATTTCCTATAAGTAGGAGCAGAATAAAATTACTCGAAAAAATTGTTTTCCGTTACTTTTTGGAAAAAATTTCTTGCCTGTTCCCTATTCCCTATTCCCTACTTTGAAAAATAGAAATCTGCAAAAAGTCAACTTGCCCTTTATTTCCTATAAGTAGGAGCAGAATAAAATTACTCGAAAAAATTGTTTTCCGTTACTTTTTGGAAAAAATTTCTTGCCTGTTCCCTATTCCCTATTCCCTACTTTGAAAAATAGAAATCTGCAAAAAGTCAACTTGCCCTTGATTTCCTATAAGTAGGAGCAGAATAAAGTTACTCGAAAAAATTGTTTTCCGTTGCTTTGTGGAAAAAAATTCTTGCCTATTCTCTGTTCCCTACTTTGAAAAATAGAAATCTGCAGAAAATCAACTTGACCTTTATTTAGTATAAGTAGGAGCAGAATAAAGTTACTCGAAAAAATTGTTTTCCGTTGCTTTGTGGAAAAAATTTCTTGCCCTTTATTTAGTATAAGTAGGAGCAGAATAAAGTTACTCGAAAAAATTGTTTTCCGTTACTTTGTGGAAAAAATTTCTTGCCTATTCTCTGTTCCCTACTTTGAAAAATAGAAATCTGCAGAAAATCAACTTGCCCTTTATTTAGTATAAGTAGGAGCAGAATAAAGTTACTCGAAAAAATTGTTTTCCGTTACTTTGTGGAAAAAATTTCTTGCCTATTCCCTATTCCCTACTTTGAAAAATAGAAATCTACAGAAAATCAACTTGACCTTTATTTAGTATAAGTAGGAGCAGTCAAAGTTACTCAAAAAATTGTTTTCCGTTGCTTTGTGGAAAAAATTTCTTGCCTATTCCCTGTTCCCTGTTCCCTCTCTCAAAAAAGTTTCCCCAATATCTTCATTAAATCTTCGATCTTAATTACTTAATTAGTTAAGTTCATAAGCAAAATTAATTACACATTCTAGTTTCCCTGTTCCCTGTTCCCTCTCTCAACTAGGAAATTCCTAAAAGTACGACTACTTAATTATTCTTGAAGTAAATAGGCATCTGAACTACTGGGTGCTGGTGCTGGGGCAGGAGAATAAGACCTCTGTGGAGCCGGCGAATAATATTGGGGACTGGGGGCAGGAGAATAAGACCTTTGTGGAGCCGGCGAATAATATTGGGGACTGGGGGCAGGAGAATAAGACCTTTGTGGAGCCGGCGAATAATATTCAGGACTGGGGGCAGGAGAATAATACCTTTGTTGCTCTCGAAGACGTCGTTGGTATTCTCGCTCTCTCCTAGCTTCCTCCGCTTGTTGTGCTGCCCAGATCGCATCTCGTTCAGACGCCCAACGAGAAATAGCATCTTGAGCTTCATAATACAAAGCACGTCCATAGCCAATCTGATAAGCTGTGTTAATAGCAGCAGTTAGACTACCTTGCTTGGCCAGACTATAAGCTTGATTAAGAATTGGCCTATCTTGGACAATTTGTAACTCTGTATTCCACTTATAGATTTCATCCTGAGCTTCCTCATACAAAGCACGACCTTTTTCTATCTGATATCCAACATCAATAGCTTGACTAAGTTTTCCTTCCTTTGCTAAAGCTCTAGCTTCTGCTAATAAAGGTGAATCTTCTATAATTTGTACCCGTTTATTCCACTCAGCTATTAGGGTTTGAGCTTCTATTCTCAGTGGACGCTCCAAGGCCACATAACTAGCTTGTTTAATCGCCAAATTATAGCTATCAACAGTCTCTTGTTTTGCTAATTGTTTAGCTAAGGTTACATAAGGTCTGTCTTCTATCTTCAGAATATCTTTGCGCCACTTAGCAATCAATGTTTGAGCTTGGATTCGCTTTGGTTCTTTCAGGCCAACCATTTCAGCTTGGTTTATGGCCAATTGTAATGTAGCTGGTTGACCAACACTAGCGATCGCTTTAGCTAGGTGAATATGAGTTAAGTTGTCTAACTGTTGTTGGAGCTGCTTAAATTGAGTTTGAGCTTGTTGATAGTATGGACTATCTGAACTAATCTGAGCTGCTGCTGCTTTTCCTTCTATCAAGGCTACCATATTGTTAATTTGAGACCCTTTCTCAGATTTTTCCCAGGTTGCTGCTTGAGCATGACCTAGTAATTTTAAGTCTTCAGCTTCTTTTTTCAGTTTATGCTTTGAAGGAATATATTCTATAGCTGTTATTGCCCCTTTTAAGTCTTTTGCTTCTATACGCTCAGTAGCAATTTCGATTAAACTACGACCCCACTTTTGCATATCTTTATCAGCTTTTTCTCGAACGTAGAGACTGGAGTCTATTTTGTTAGCTAAAGCGATCGCTTCTCCATATTCCTCTACTGTTTCTCTATATATTAAATAACGAGCATCTTTAAGAATTTGCCAAGCATTTTTTTCCAATGCAATGCGCTCTAATAATTCTCTATATTTAGTAGTTTGCCAGTGAAGATTATCTAGCTTTGACATAGCTAGGGAGTAATCAGAAGCTTTATTCCAATTCATACCTTTTATAGCTTTTGTAGCTTTATCATAGAAAGATTGACCTTCTGCCCATTGTTTTTTCCAATCTGCTACTGCATCCTCTACTCTACCGTAAACTGGACTATCCTTAGGAATCTTTGCCACTGTATCTAGAGCGCCCTGTAAATTACCCTGTCTAATCTTTTGATAAGCAACAGAGATAATTAACTTTGTCCATTCTCCTGTCATTTGTTGACCTAGTTGATAGAGGGGGTGTTCTTCTGGCCAACTTTTGACTAAAGTTAAAGCTTTTTCCAACTCTTCTAGGTTCCGTGACTCGGCAGCTTTGTTAGCGCAGAAAAGTCTCTCTCCATCTGCTGATAATCGAGAAATTTGTTCGCAGTTAGGTTGAGGTGGGTTAACCAATAACCACATAAGTGCTGCACCACCTGTAATTCCAAAACTAGCTGCAATAGTCCACCAAATTAGTTGCCATAACCAATAATTTTTTTTGCCTTTTTTTGGTTGAGTTTCTGTTGATTGTTGGGAATTTTCTTCTAGTTCAATTTCTGAGTTATTGTTTTGCTCTTCCTCTAAAGGTTGTGAAGTAGTATTTACTGTTTCTATTTCTGTTTCTATTTTGACTAAAGAATTACTTTTATAACCGTTTTTTCCATTTGCAGAGGATATATGAGAAGTTTCCTCCAGCTTTTTTTGTTGTGATTTTTTTAATGACATAACGAAATTTACTTTGCTAATAGTAATAATTTTTAAGCAGGTGAGGATAATTTGCTAAGGTAATTTTTTTTCCTTTTCCATCACCTAGAATGTTTTTAATACCTCCAAAATAAAATTTAAACTTGGGTTCTTGATCAAGCATGATCGGGGAGGTTTAGAAGTTCAGGATTTGCTAGTTAAAGTTAAAATTTGTAATTATAGCAAATTTATCTATATTTTTTAAAGTCATTTTTTTTACTATTGAATAATCTTAAAAGAATTTAGTTAAGTGTTTTTCAGCCCAAATTATAGCAATCCTCTAATCGGTTGTAATATTTTTGTGGTAGGGGTGATTCGCGTAATTAGGAGCATGACCTAGGAAATCATCAGTACAGGAATCAGGAGTCAGGAGTCAGAATTTACTCATGTTTTCAGGTTAAATTAACTATTATAAAACTTGTTACGACTAATTTAGGATTGCTATATATATAGGGCTTGCTGATTAAATATAAAAGCATTGACTCCTAAAGGTTTTAGCCTGTAATGGTCTTGAAAAAGTACAAGGTTTTTGTTCTAGGGAGTTCAAAAAGTTAGGATTTTGAGTTGACTGTGGCAGAAAAATCAAAGGATAATTTTTCCTCCTGCCTCCTCGCTTATTCCCCATTCCTCCTGACTCCTGACTCCTGACTCCTGAGGACTACCCTCACCCATGCATACTTTTTCAGCAAACCCTATATAGCTTCCATCCGCAAGCCAAAAGTCATCCATTTCAAAGTAATCTGACCAGATAGTTTGCGGTGGGTCAATTATCCGCAAAAGGAATTTATCAATGTCCGTCCCCTAAATGGGTAGTGCTATATTTAGATTTTTTTTGCTCTAATATGGTAAGTTTTTATTATAAATTATGCTTAATTCCATTACTGATTAGATTGATAGATAATCCTGTTATACTGTTCGGTAAAAAAACTATTTATCTTTAATTTTTTACCGTTATTGTGCAAAATCTCGGCAGAACTGACCCTAAAATTTTATATGATAGTTAGTAATTTTGATTCGGTTCAGTTATTTTTCTATGTAAATGAGCATCATCAGGTTAAAATATTCAATAATTATGATTGAACCTCAAAATAGAAAGAAATTTATAATTATCTACAGCTAGGATGACAATTACCGAATAATTAATAATTAAATAATTCACTTTTAAAGCTTCCCCAATCAAGGGAAAAAAGTAGTCGGCAAGGGTCCCAGTCGGTAGGATGGGATGGATGGGTTACCGGCGCTAGATCCAATCTTCTCTTGAGAAATAAATTTTTTCCTTTTAGGAAGAGGTAATTATCAATTATCAATTATCCATTATTAATTATCCATTAATGAAAATCGCCCTCAATACTGAACATATCCATAAGTTAGATTTATCCCCAGTTGAAAGTGTAATTTCTCCAATGCTAAAAGAAGGAGCGATCGCCTCTTCTGAACAACAGCTCAATTTTACTATTAACTATCAGCAAGACCCCCAAGATCCAAGGGAACTTTCAGAAATTCCAGAAGTACGTTTATGGTTTATCTGTTTAGACAGTCGTTATCCTTGGTTGCCATTTTTGCTCAACTGGAAAGAGGGGGAACTGTCTCGTTATACTGCAATGCTTGTACCTCACCAATTTCATCGGAGTGAAGGTATCCAATATAATCCAGAAGCATTAGAAATATTTCTGATGCACAAAATTTTTGTTTTGAAAGACTGGTTAAATAAACAGAATATTTCTAGTAAATCCAGATTAATGTCTATGTCTCAAATGTTAGGGTATGATTTGGCAGAGGAATTTTTAGAATAGGGAATAGGAAATAGGGAATATTTACCCTTATTATCTCGAACTTGCTGATTAAATATCAAACCATTAACAATAAAGGTTTTAGCCTTTTTGGTGCTTTGAAAAAATGCAGGGTTCTCAAGGGAATGGGGAATGGGGAATGGGGAATATTTACCCTTATTACCTGGAACTTGCTGATTAAATATCAAACCATTAACAATAAAGGTTTTAGCCTTTTTGGTGCTTTGAAAAAATGCAGGGTTTTCAAGGGAATAGGGAATATTTCCCCTTATTATTTTGAACTTGCTGATTAAATCTCAAACCATTAACAATAAAGGTTTTAGCCTTTTTGGTGCTTTGAAAAAATCCAGGGTTTTCAAGGGAATAGGGAATAGGGAATAGGGAATATTTACCCTTATTATTTTGAACTTGCTGATTAAATATCAAACCATTAACAATAAAGGTTTTAGCCTTTTTGGTGCTTTGAAAAAATCCAGGGTTTTCAGTTAAAAATTCTCAAAAAGTTAGCATTTTGGGTAAGAATTGGGCAAAAAAATGACTCCCCCACTCCCTTACTCCCTTACTCCCCTACTCCCCTACTCCCTAGTTTAACCCTCTCCGCCCCAAATTTTCTGTAATACTTCCTGGGGTGAAATATCTTCCATTTTTCCAGTAGAAGATTTAATAGCAACTATCCGCTCGCTCTTGGGTAATAATTTTTCTGGTTCCGTTGGACCAAACAGAGCAATGGTATATGTCCCAACAGCAACTGCTAAGTGCATTGGCGCACTATCAGTACATAACATTAAATTAGCTCCAGCAATCATAGCAGCTAATTTACCTACATCCCTAGGAGTAACTACTTTTACATCCGGAGCAGAATCTATAATTTCATTAACCCATGGTGCATCTTCAGGACCTTTTACTATTACTATTGGCAAGTTAGGTTGTTTCTGTTGCAGTTCTGAAATAATCTCCTGCCAGTAATTGGTAGGATAAATTTTATCAATACCTTTAACCTGAGCTAATTGACTAGAACCACCATGAATCAGAATATAACCACTTTCTGCAACTCCTAATATTTGCTGTTCAGCTTCGGCCTCATCAATATCTGTTTTAGGGACATTAATTGATATTCCTTTAAAAGGAGTAGCAATTTTCATTCCTTGCAGCAAGTCATGGTACATCTGAGCAGCATATTGTTCAGTTTTCAGGGGTATAGGATCGGTGAGAAAAATTCCTCCATTACCTGCATAACCGATTCGTTTAGGAATTCCTGTTAACCATAACAATAGGCCAACTGTCCAACGTTGTCCCAGGGAAATTACTACTTCGTATTCGCGATCGCGCATAATACCTAACAAATTTCCCCAGTCGGCAAGACTATTGGCATCTTTAAAGTCGTAGGTTAGGATATTCTGGATGGACTTGCAGACTCGGTATGCACCCTTGGACCTAGGTTCTACAATTACGTCAATCTGGGATTCTGGATAGAATTGTTTAATGTCATCCAGAGTAGGGAAAAATAAAATTTGGTCGCCTATTCCACCAGGGACAAGGGCAAGTATTCTCATGTTTAAGGGATTAAAGTTAATTATCAGTTCAATTTTAAATAGAGTGTTGTAAAGTTTCAACACAAATATAGTCAAACATCAACTAATGTAGTCAAATATTTAGTCAAAAAAAATAAATACTTGAACTCTATTTTAAGTTATAATTGAATTTAATTAGTGCATTATTGTCTTATGCAGTTAGTAGAAAGACACGTTATTACAAAGACTCATTCAAATTGGCTTGAGTTAGATCGAGTTTGTTTTGCCTCGAAAAATCTTTATAATAAAGCCAACTACAACTTGAGACAAGGATTCATATTTTGTCGGAAATATTCTAATTATAATCTTTTGGATCGAGTTTTAAAATCAACGACAGAATATAGAGCAATGCCGGCTAAAGTATCTCAACAAACATTGAGAAATTTAGACCAGAATTGGCGTTCTTTTTTCAATTCTATTCAAGAATATAAGTTAAATCCTGAAAAATTTTTGGGCAGACCAAAACTGCCAAAATATAAAGATAAAGAGGGAAGGCATTTAGTAATTTATACAGCTCAAGCGGTAAGTAAAACTAGCTTAAAAATGGGCAAAATAAAATTATCAGGATTAAATTTTTCTTTGCCAACTAAGGTGAAACAAGAAAACTTAAATCAGGTAAGAATAGTCCCTCAATCAGATTGTTATGTAATTGAGGTTATTTATGAAGAAAAAGAATTAAAAACAGAAACAACCACAGAGAAAATAGCTGCAATAGATTTAGGAGTCAATAATTTAATAGGGTTAACATCAAATCAGCTAGGATTTAGACCTATTCTGGTGAACGGACGACCATTAAAAAGCATAAATCAATTCTATAATCAAAAAAAAGCGAGTCTACACGCAACAATTACCATCGGGAAAATATTGGTCAAATCGTCTGTCAAGATTAACTAGGAAAAGACAACAAAAAATCAATGATTACTATCATAAAGTGAGTAATTATTTAGTAAATATATTGTTAGATTTAAACATAGATACGTTGGTAATAGGGAAGAATAAAAACTGGAAGCATAAAGTAAATTTAGGAAAAATAAACAACCAAAATTTTACAAATATTTCTCATAATAATTTAATAGAAAAAATCAGTTATAAATGTAAATTTAAAGGAATAAAGGTAGTAGAAAGGGAAGAATCCTATACCAGTAGAGCCAGTTTTTTGGACTTAGATGAAATACCAATCTATGGAGAAGAAATAGAGGGTGCAGAAATCAAATTCAGTGGAGTGAGATTAAAACGAGGTTTATATCGTAGCAAGTCAGAAAAAATAATTAATGCTGATGTGAATGCTAGTTATAACATCTTAAGAAAAGCATTCCCTAAAGCATTTGCTGAGGGGATAGAGAGGTGCGTAGTTCATCCACGGTTGGTAACACCAACGAAACAAAAAACGAAGGGGAGTACCTGAAATGGACTCTAAATCAATGTGATATTTGACTATATTTTTTGCAACTATATAGCTAGATTTTATTATTTATAGAAAAGCTTTAATAAAAAATGTATTTGTTAATTCCTGCTGCTGGTATGGGGCGACGGATGGGTAGTTCGCGAAATAAGCTTTTGTTGAGTCTATTGGGTAAATCTTTATTGAGCTGGACTCTTGAGGCTGCTGTAAAATCTCATCATATTAGTTGGATTGGTATTATTGGACAATCTGTTGATTTTCCAGATTTTCAAAAAAATATTTCGGATTTGTCTACTAACAAGTATATAGAGTTAATTGAGGGAGGGGAAACTCGTCAGGAGTCGGTTTACAATGGTTTACAGGCTTTGCCACCGGAAGCAGAACGAGTATTAATTCACGATGGGGCGAGGTGTTTAGCTACTCCTGAACTTTTGGACAGATGTGCGGAGGAGATTTTTAAATGTCCTGGTTTAATTGCTGCTGTGCGAGTTAAGGATACTATTAAGGTTGTCGATCCATCTGGTATAATCCAGGATACGCCTGACCGTGGCAATTTGTGGGCTGCTCAGACACCCCAAGGGTTTGAGGTGAATTTGTTGAAAGAATGCCATGAAAAGGGGCGTCAGTTAGGTTGGGAAGTTACTGATGATGCTGCTTTGTTTGAAAAATGTGGTTTACCTGTGAAAATTGTGGAGGGAGAGGAGACTAATTTAAAGGTGACAACTCCTGTCGATTTAAAAGTAGCAGAATTTATTTTAATGGAAGGACGAAAACTCAATAATTAATAATTAATAATTAATTATTAATAATGGCTTTGTTGCATGAAAGTAGCAATAGAACATCCGTTCAGCTTTTCGCTGCGCGATATGTTTGCGGAGCATTCCCTATACGAAAAGGCGGAGCAAGTGTGGCTGCTATATCACTCTCTTTCTATTGATTGATGTTGGCTAGCTCTATTGTCCAATAGTTAAGGTTGGCTGATTAAAGCTCAAAGCTTTTACTGGTAAAAGTTTCAGCCTTTTATTTCCCCAATTGATGTTGGCTGGCTCTATTGTCCAATAGTTAAGGCTGGCTAATTCAACCTCAAAGCTTTTACTGGTAAAAGTTTCAGCCTTTTATTTCCCCAATTGATGTTGGCTGGCTCTATTGTCCAATAGTTAAGGCTGGCTAATTCAACCTCAAAGCTTTTACTGGTAAAAGTTTCAGCCTTTTATTTCCCCAATTGATGTTGGCTGGCTCTATTGTCCAATAGTTAAGGCTGGCTAATTAAAGCTCAAAGCTTTTACTGGTAAAAGTTTCAGCGTTTTATTTCCCCAATTGATATTGACTCGCTCTATTGTCCAATAGTTAAGGCTGGCTAATTAAAGCTCAAAGCTTTTACTGGTAAAAGTTTCAGCCTTTTATTTCCCAAAATGCGCAGATATTTCCGACAAATAATACATTACAAAAAGAAATGGGATTTTCTCCAGGAAATTTTGCTGCACCAATTTCGGTTAATTGTTTTGTAATGGAGTTGGATGCACCGAATATAATAATTGCTAATAATAGGTAAATTTGTCCGGAAATTTTTTGTAAAAGGTTAGAAATATTTGTGATTATTTGGTTGATTAGAAGTAAGGAATATGATTGGCAAACAATTAACTTTAGCGCTTACAGCAGGTTCCGAATTAACTTACCTAAAACTGAGTCTGCAAACATTTCCAATAAAGTTATTCATAAATTGATAATGAATAATTACCTTTGGTTAAAACCGTGAGGGAATTGAATATAAGGAAATATCCTAGCACTTTTTTTATCTTGAAATAGAAGGCTTTATACCTTGATTTTTTGGTAATAGTCATACCCTGGATAAATTATCAAATTATCAAATTATCAAAATTCTCAAATTCTCAAACTCTCAATTTATAGAAGGCTTGATACCTTGATTTTTTGGTAATAATCATACCTTTGATAAATTATCAAATTATCAAATTATCAAACTCTCAAATTCTCAATTCTCAATTCATAGAAGGCTTGATACCTTGATTTTTTGGTAATAGTCATACCCTGGATAAATTATCAAATTATCAAACTCTCAAATTCTCAATTCTCAATTCATAGAAGGCTTGATACCTTGATTTTTTGGTAATAGTCATACCCTGGATAAGTTCTCAAATTATCAAATTATCAAAATTCTCAAATTATCAAATTCTCAAATTATCAAATTCTCAAATTATCAAATTCTCAAATTCTCAATTCATAGAAGGCTTGATACCTTGATTTTTTGGTAATAGTCATACCCTGGATAAATTCTCAAATTCTCAAATTCTCAAATTATCAAATTCTCAAATTATCAAAATTCTCAATTCTCAATTCATAGAAGGCTTGATACCTTGATTTTTTGGTAATAATCATACCTTTGATAAATTCTCAAAATTCTCAAACTCTCAATTTATAGAAGGCTTGATACCTTGATTTTTTGGTAATAATCATACCTTGGATAAATTCTCAAATTATCAAATTATCAAACTCTCAAATTCTCAATTCTCAATTCATAGAAGGCTTGATACCTTGATTTTTTGGTAATAGTCATACCCTGGATAAATTATCAAATTATCAAACTCTAAAATTCTCAATTCTCAATTTATAGAAGGCTTTATACATTGATTTTTCGGTAATAATCATACCCTGGATAAATTATCAAATTATCAAATTATCAAATTCTCAATCAAAGTTTCCAAGATTGATGACAAGTCCAAGAGTGATCGGGATGGCGTTCATAAAACCGTAGTTCCCATGATACTTCTGCTTGAGGATTGATAATTTTTTTAGCTATTTTGGTGAGGGTTTGTTGTTGTTCTGAAGGAAATTTGTAGGCTAAAGTGAGGTGTAAATTACTTTTGAGACGAAATCGATCCGTACGAGTTGGTGATTTAGCAATATTAGCAAAGTTAGCAATTAGTTTTTCTATCCAAACTGATTCTATTTTGAGATAATGAAAGTCTGGTTTTACCTTAAAATCTACAATAACAATGGGTTTATTTAGGCGTATTGTTAAAGCATTTTGCCAAGCAATATCTAATGCTTGAATATAAATTGGAATGGCAGTTGATTCATCGTGAAAAAAACCAGTTAAGGTACAGTGAGGCATATATTTATGAGCAGCATTTTCACCACATTCTGCACAAGTAGTAGTAAAATATTCCTCTACTTGATTGTTAAGTTCACCCACTGGACAAGCGTATACAATAAATTCTCTGAGCATGGAATTATTTATTCATTGACTTGAGCATTTATTCTAGCTTTTATTGATGCTATCTTCTGAGGAAATTTTATACTTATGGCAATCCTAAATTCTGAAACTACATATCATCGCTTCACTATTATCTTACTCAATTATAAATCTGATTCGTCAGATTTTATCTCTGATTCTGTATCACAATCAGGAGATGGAGGATTTTGTAAATATCGCTTGACTAAAGCTAGAACTTTTTTCGGTTCAACAGGTTTAGTCAAATATCCTGTCGCTCCTACCATTTTCGCTCGAACTCTGTCTACAACTCCATCATTTCCAGTTAATATAACTATTGGTGTATTCTCAAACATAGGCACTCTTCGCAGTTGAGTACAAATTTCATAACCATTAGCAATTGGCATCATTAAATCTAAGAAAATTATATCGGGTTTTGCTTCAATAATCATCACTAATGCTTTAATAGAATCTTGAATTCCGAGAAATCTATAACCCCCCTTCTTCATAATTTTTTCTAAGAGATAACACATCTCTTTACTATCATCTACACAAGCAATTAATGCTTGAGGTTTATTAGGAGGTGTTTCTGTCTCACTATCTGGCTCTAATCCAGGACTTCCTTCTAAACGTTTTTTATCTGGAAGTTCCTGTAACTCAATTAATTTATTCTTGATATAAGGCATTAAAAATAAAGTTAACTGGCGCAAATCTTTGTTCACTAAAGCAGCAGTTTCTCGAAGTGAATGTTTGCCATCAACTAACTTGGTAATTGTATTGTAGGAGTTGTTTTTTGCTACTTTTTCTAACTGTTTAGCCTTTGTGATTACAGGAACTAGGTTAGGAGAATATGCAGCTAAATTAGAATCTTTCCACTCGTCCCATAATTGATTTACGGGAGGAATAATAGTTTCTAATCTAATAAGTGCAGACATCATAATTAAAGATTTTTCTAATCCTATATCAAGTAAATTATAGTTTAATTCTTGTTGGGATTGTTCCTGTAGAATGTCAAATAAAACTTCTTTGACATTTCCTAAGACTACTGCTTTTGCTTGAGGGTTAGTTAATGATTTTCGTCTGGATAAAACAGACATAATATGATAGTAATAACAAATAGTATGATCTGTTTCTCGGAACTTAATTTTGTCTAGAGAAATATGAGAACAAAATTGATGCCAGATTTTGTGAAATCGCCGATTATAATGTTCTCCGCCTACTGCCCAAGCGAAACGACCAATACAAAAAAATATTGTCCAACTTTGGCGAGAACTTTTTACTTCTAACTTGCCGGTAAATTGATCGGGCAGGTCATTGATAAGTAAATTAAAAAGTTTATTGTCACTGTCAGTATGTTGATTACCGCTCATTTTTTTTGATACCAATTGATTACAAAATCAGGAATTATATCATATTCGGTTGAATACTTATAAATAATTATCAAGGAGTCAGGAGGTAGGGACGTTTAGCTAACGCACAACTCCGTTAACGCGGAGCGACATGAAAAGCATTAATGCTCAAGCAACGTCCGTAGGTCCTCAGAATTTCTGGAGAAAGGAGTCAGGAGAAAAGTAGAAGTATCATATCTTTTCCCTACTGTCAGTAGCTCAAATTTTATTTATAACTGATTATCCGAACATGATATTAGACAGAAAAAAATTGAAAAATATACTTAGTATATTTATGGAGATTTTTGCATTTACTTCATTTTCAACTGCTTGGTTAAGGGCTAGTTTTTTCCAGAAAGATAACACCTGATTTTTTGAGAGTAAATTTTATGACTTGGGAAAAATATTGGAATTATTTTTAGAAGTCAAGAGTTGAAAAATATCAGTCAATAAATCATTTTATCTATCTGATGATTATCTATATAATTTCCCGGTTCCTTTTTTACTCTGAAAAAAATGAATGTTAAAAAATCTAAATAAAATAGTTTTTTAACTGTCTAGACTAATTTTACCATAAGTAATATTAAAGCCAAATCAACTCATTTGGGAAAATAATCAATTAGCAAGTAAAATTTGGGAAAGAAAAAATAGTAAAAAATACCTGTTTAGACTATAAAATCTTAGACTTTGAAAAAAGATTTTAAGTTTTAGGTTTTAAGTTTTAGGTTTTAGGTTCAATTGAATGGGGGTTTTAATGAAGTTAGAAGTTAACCCCCGCTTATACCATTTCTGATTAGCAGGAGAGTAGGGGAGTACGGTAGTAGGGGAGTGTGGAAGAAACATCAAAATAATTAATATTAACTAGGCTGTTAATAAGCAAAAAGGTTCTAAATGCTTGTCTTAACTATTTAATAACTTAAGCGTTACCTAAGTACAGCATTAATACCTAGGAATTGGTATTATGCCATTTTGAAAAAAGAGTGTTATAAAACTCTAGTTATAGGGAACACTTAACTGGGAATAGGCTACAAATCTCTGTTATTTGTAGCCAATATTTATAACTTCTAGTATTACTTGGGTATGTTTTTTTACTTTTGATGTAAAATTCGATAATACGGATTTGATAAATGTTTACTACAAATAGCTAGGGGGTTTTTTAGGAGTCAGGAGTCATATCAAATTTGCTTGGCAACGGAAGGGTTATCAGAAACCGGGTTTGTGGGAGCTTAATATTAGTATTGTAGGGCATTTGATACAAACTCCCTTTCTCTGCTTTTTTATACCGATAAAACCGGATTTGATTATTCGGCAGAATGAATATTTCTTAACCATTATTTAGTTCATAATTTATCAAATTCGTCAAATAGAACTCTAATTAATGGATAATTGATAATGGATAATTGATAATTACCTTTCCCTAAAAAGGAGAAGGAGAGGATTGACTAAAACTAGCTAGACAGTACAAATTTCTTGGAATAGCCATTGCTAGCAATGGCTATCAGCAATCCCAAAGTTAGAAACTCTCACCCTTAGAGCTGTATGTGCTGTAAGCTTTTATCAGTAATACTTTCAAGAATGAAAGTGAATCTTTTTTTAGAAGAACTTTGTACTCTTGAGTATTCGTAATATTCTTTTTTTTTAATTGGTAGAACTTGTCTTGAATTACCGAAAAATTTTGGTTTAAAGCCGGACCTTGGATAGGGAATAATAAATAAAAATTGTATGTATGAGTCAATCCTATCAGTTTCCAGGAGAGGTAATTATTAATTATTCATTATTAATTATTAATTGTTGAAGAGGTCTTCGAAGCGTGAAAAATTCCTATTTTTACTTTAGCTATTTGACTGTTATGGCGATCGCTATTTCGGTCATACCCAATATTGTAATTATCCCGAATGTATTGGCCCAAACTTCGGCTCCAGAGGTGGAAAATTCTCCGGAATCCTCTACCCCTAAGACCAAGGCAAATAAATTGTTTGAAACAGGTGTGGAACAATTTCGGAGAGGAGCATTTGATGAAGCTCTAGAAACCTACGAACAAGTTTTAAGTATTCGTAAGGAGTTAAAAGATCAAAAAGGAGTTGCCCAAACTCTCAATAATATTGGGGATGTATATATAAACCAAAGGGAATATTCAGAAGCTTTGGATGTTTTGCAACAAGCTTTAACTATTCGTCGCCAGATAAACGATCGCTCTGGTGTGGCAGAAACTTTAAACCTGATTGGTTTTGTCTATCAGCGACAGCGGGAGTTTTCCCAAGCTTTAAATTTGCATCAAGAAGCTTTAGATATTTCTCAAGGGGTTAGCGATCGCTCTAATGAAGGAGAGTCTTTACATAATATTGGTGCAGTTAGAGCAAGTCAGAGGCAACTTGATCAAGCACTGGAATTTTACCAAAATGCACTGACTATTCGGGAGGAAGTGGGCGATCGTCGCGATCTTGGTAGAACTCTAAACAATATGGGAGTAGTCTATTTTAATCAAGGTAATTATGATAAAGCTTTAGAAACATATCAAAAAGCTTTAACTGTGCGTCGAGAAATTAATGATAGTGCTGGAATTGGGAGGTTATTAAATAATATCGGTTTTGTCTATCGAGAAAAGGGTGAAAATTCTGAAGCTCTCAAATATTTCCGACAAGCAGTTGCTCTGTTAGAAAGTGTCGGCGATCAAAGAAGTGTCGGACGAATTTATGGTTTTATGGGCGCTCTTTATCAAAAAGAAGGAGAGGAAAGTCAAGCATTAGCAGCTTATGAAAAAGGTTTAGAAGCTGCTAAAATTGCAGAAGATAAAACTGGGCAATTAGAAGCTTTAAATTATTTGGGTGATGCCTATTATGAAATAGAAGAAAATGCCAAAGCAAAATCAACTTATGAAGCAGCTTTAGTATTTTATGAAGAAGCAGAAGACCGCGCTGCTGAAGGTAAAACTATGGTTGGTTTAGGAAAAGTTTATGAGCGCTTGGGAGAAAACCAAAAAGCTAAACAAATTTTACTCAAATCTTTACCGATAAATAAGAAGGCAGGAGATAAATCGGTTATTGCTGCCAATATGAATGCTTTGGGAGAGGTTTATTATAGTTCTGCCGATTATTCTATTGCTCTGAATTATCACAAACTTGCTTTAAAGAATTTACCCAAAAATGATGATAAAGATGCTGTTGCTCTAGCTTATCAAGGAATAGGAGATTCTTTATTTCAACTGAAACAATATCCTCAAGCTTTAGAAAATTTAGAGTCAGCATTAGCTATCTATCAAGAAAGTGAAAAAACCGCCAAAGCAGGTCGAGTTTATGGACAGTTAGGCACAATATTAACATCTGAAGATAAACCAGAATTAGCAGTAGTTTTCTACAAACAAGCTATTAACATCCATCAAAATATCCGCAGTCAGGAAAGTCAAAAAAGTTTCTTAGAAAATCCAGAAGAAATTTATCTGAATTTAGTAAGTTTACTATTACAACAAGAACGTATTTTTGAAGCTCAACAAGTTTTAGATTTGCTGAAACTTCAAGAATTAGATAATTATCTCGGCAAAGTGACTGGTAATGAACTAACAGCAACCAGAGTAAAATTACTAGCTGCCGAAGAAAAAATTCTGACGGAAGGAACAAAAGATATTTTAAACTTGAAAATTGATAAAAAGAATCTCAAAGCTGATTTTTCACAGTTCAAGAGTCTACAAGAAAAATTGCAAAAATTACCCGGAACTGCACTATTTTATCCCTTGATTTTGCCAGACAAATTAGAATTAGTATTAATCACAGCAGATGGAGAAACAATACATGAAACTGTAGAGGTAAAAGCAGAAGAAATTCAACGGGCGATCGCTGACTTTCGAGGAACAATTTTCACTCCTGTTGGAGATGTGAAAAACTCGGCAGAAAAACTCTATGGTTGGTTAATCAAACCAATAGAAAATGAGTTAACAAAAGCAAATATTAATACAATTATTTATGCTCCAGATAAACAACTACGTTATCTACCTTTAGCAGCACTTTATGACGGAGAAAAATGGTTAGTAGAAAGCTTTGGAATTAATACTATTATTGCAGCTAGTCTGACAAATTTTGAGACTCAACCTCAAAATAAACCTCGTGTATTAGCAGCAGCTTTAACAGAAGGAAAATATAAAGTTCAGGTAGGAACTCGCCAGGTTCAATTGAGACCCACAACAGGAAAATTAGTCGAAAATTTAGTAGAAACAATTCCCGGTAGTCGCCAACTTATTAACAGTGAATTTAGTTCGCAAACAATAATTAATGATTTTAATGACTATAATATTGTGCATTTAGATACCCCCGTAGCATTGTTAACAGAAGCAGAAGGAAATGGTAAACCAGAAGACTCTTTTATCTTATTTGGAGATAGCGATCGTATTACTCTATCAGATCTGGAAAATTGGTCATTTGACATAGATTTAGTAGTATTAAGTGCTGCCGAAACTAATATTAGTGGAAGGATGGGTAATGGAGAAGAAATAGTTGGTTTTGCTTATCAAATGCAGAATGCTGGAGCAGAAACAATAATAGCTTCTTTGTGGCGAGTTAATGATGATTCAAACCAATTAATGAATACTTTTTACACAGTTTTACAAGAAGGAAAAAGTAAAGCAGAAGCATTACGCGCAGCTCAAATAAATATGATTACTGGGAAGGATAAAGAAGGGAGTAATCCTTACTATTGGGCATCATTTATATTGATGGGGAATGGATTTTAGGCAGTGGTGCAGAGTGTGGGAGGTTTGGGAAGTGTGGGAAGTGTGGGAAGTGTGGGAAGTGTGGGAAGTGTGGGAGGTTTGGGAAGAAATTAAAAAATATGGTGTTGCTGAATTAAGGAATGAACATTCAGTGGGACAGGCATCCTGCCTGTCCGAAAATATTAATCACGGGCAGGATGCCCATTCCACACAAGATGCCCATTCCACACAAGATGCCCATTCTACAACGATTATTTCATAGCTTGATTCACCAAAAATCAAAAATATATATCTTCACCATTACTATCAGGACTTACGCAAAATATTAAGTCATGCGCTACTTGTAGGGGCGAACGGCCGTTCGCCCCTACTATATATGGTGGTTACAGCGCTTTTCAGATTGATGAACCACATCGTCACAACCAAAACCTCTTCTGGGACTAACCATGGTTAGTCCCTACTGTGGTCTACTGAAATGAAAACTGCTGTATGGGTAAGTCCTAAGTATATAAGAAAACCAAAAATTAACTTTAGTATTAACCCCTAGTTTTAACAGGAGAAACTGATAACTGATAACTGATAACTGACAACTGATCTAAGCAGGTTTAACTAATGGTAAATCTTGCGCTTGTTCAAACTTATCCATGTTACCAGTAACTACTTCCCCAGTTGTTAAAAAACGATAAGTTTCTTGGTATAAACTCTGCCAAAAATGATTACTCATTCCCTGACTAACTTCAGTCGGATCGATCATAGGATGAGGAACAAGATCGCTCTTGTCATATGAAAAATAACGATTACCTTGCGCTTCTCCACCAATGTTATCAAAGAATTGTTGATTCGTTTTGGGATCGGCAGCATCCTCATTTTCAGTAAGAACTAAAAATATTGGGGTATTTTTTAATTTTTCATAGTTTTCTTTTGAACGAACAAAGTCTCCAAAACGATTAACTGCACTAAAACAACCGACTGGAAATTTTAAATTTGGGTCCCAACCTGATTCTTTAATATCAAGAACACCAATTAAATTAACTTGCCATTCTTTTGCTTGTTCTTCAACAGGATTTAATAAAGGCGCGTAGGCAACCACTTTTTTAATTCGCATTGGTTGATCTTGAGCTAAAGCAAGAGCGGTAGCACCTCCAACAGATAACCCTACAGTGTAAATTTCTCCAGGCATAGTTCTTAGTTCTTGTAATCGTTGACGAGCATTGTCTAAATAATCCAGATGAGAAGAAACAAAATATTTATCAAAATCTGGATCGTTATTAGATAATAATGCTTTGATCATATCAGCTAGAAGTAGAGGATTTAATCTTAAAATTCTCGCAGCAATTCCTAGTTTTTGAGTAATACTAAAACCTTCGGATTTACCTTCTAAACTTGACAATAAATCAGATAAAATGGGGTCTTTCCTCATACTTTCAAATAAAGGATCTCGGTATTCTGATTTTAGGTCAATTTGAGGCCAGTTTTTATGGGGATTAATCAAAGAATGACCAGCTAAAGAACATTGATAGACATTAAATCCATTTTCAAAAAGATAAGCGGATAAACGCCACATTTGATCGGGTTTGGCACTAAAACCATGAAACATAAGAACTGTGCCATAAATGGGTTCTCCTGGTGCGTGAAATTGATAATAGGGATAGGCGCCCGCTCGGTGTTCTGGGTTTTGATCAATAGAGTCTATATAGGCATCTATCTTTTTTTTGCATTGATTAATATCTTGAAATGTTGGTCTAGTTGTTTTGATGGACATTATTCGTTTAAACCCCTGAGTTTGTCTGTAGAATTATACCAAAATTAGGGAATAGGGAATAGGGAATAGGGAATAGGGAATAGGGAATAGAAAAAAAGTATTTTTGCATATACATATACAGGACTAAAGCCATGCGAACCCAGAAACCCGGTTTCTCGTAGACATCTATTGCTCAAAACAACGATTTATCGTAGAAACCGGGTTTCTTTGCGTAAGTCCTAATATATTAAGATGCACCCCAAAATTATCAACTTATTCGCTTAACATAGCGTCAAACTAGAATAACTGTAATTAAGCGTCAAGTTCTCTGCGATCGCAAACTATATAAGGAATTTATTGCTTTTGAGCGATCGCTCGTATAATATCATCAGGACTTACGCAAAATGTCAAATTATACACCAGATGTAGGGGCGAACGGCCGTTCGCCCCTACCATATATAGTAGTTCTGCGTAAGTCCTGATATAGTGTCTTTGCGTAAGTCCTGTTAGTATTAAGTGCCCCTACAAGTATGAATTTACCAGAGGGGATAAAATTACGGGTTAGTGATGCAGCAGGAATTTTAGTTGAGCAGAAATTAAATTCTGATGAGGATGATTTTTACTTATTTGCTCATGTCGTGGGTGGTTGGGATGAGAAGTTTATTGCTACGGTTTTTTTAACACCATAAATTCAAGAAACCTTGCCCCCTTTTGGATTTAATCCAGAATAGATTTCTCTACAAAAGAGTAAGCATTCAGCTATTAGCATCTTTTCCTGCGGAATGCTGTGCAAACAGCTTTTAAACGTAATAACTTTCTAAGGTTAGCTAAAGGTAACCTTTTTATCCATTATCCATTATTGAACCTCTGCCTCCTGCCTTCCTCTTTCACTTCTTTAGGTTGCTAATCCAATAGCTTCACTATTTGATTTTTGATATAGAATCCGGTTATACAGTAATTGCAAAATTACTTTCTCTTAATACAGATGTTCTACTGAATACAAATTATATAATTCATGCTATTCCAATCTTTTCTTTCTCCGTACGGACGTTGCATGCAACGTCCCTACCTCCTGACTCCTGACTCCTGACTCTATCAAGCAATACGATAACTAATTACCCGGATTCTATATGATTTATGACTTATGACTTTTGTGAAACAGAAACAGTATAGAGGAGGCAAATCACTGACATCTAAATAAATTATATTTATAGCAGGGAACAGGGAACAGGGAACAGGGAACAGGGAACAGTTAGAAAAACATTTCCCAGTCTAAGGTTCATCATCAGTCCATGTCCTAAGCAACTCTTTCTCAGCTATATTATATATTTTATATATAGTAGGGAAGTTTCATAGAACTTCCCTACAGTCTTTTTTGGAAATATCTAAAAAATCTGCTAGAAAAATAATTAAAGATATATAATTTTATCCAAAAATTTTTTTTATGACTTCT
Organism: Okeania sp. SIO3I5; assembly: GCF_010672085.1. Taxonomy (GTDB): domain Bacteria; phylum Cyanobacteriota; class Cyanobacteriia; order Cyanobacteriales; family Microcoleaceae; genus Trichodesmium. Next base: position 66,938 of record NZ_JAAHHT010000001.1, on the reverse strand, counting down.
GACTTTTAACTTCTAACTTCTGACTTCATTCAGCCTTGGCCAAAAAATTAACAAAATGTTTAACAAGAGTAAATAAATTATAATATGTCTGAACAAAACACAGAATATCAAACACTACTAGGAGAGGCGATACAACTGTCGCTAGACTCCACGAGCATTCCTATTCCCATCTCTCAAGAGCAAGAAACTATTTTCAAAACTCAACTTACAGAATTACGAAAGTTACTCAAGACAGATCGCGTGGCCTTATTGCGTTTCTATCCTGATTTAGATGGTGCGGGAGAATTTGTTTATGAAGATTTAGCAGATGGTTGGAATTCTATATTAAATCTGAAAGTTGAAAATAACTGCTTTCCTGACTATCAAAAAGAGGGTACTCAGGCAGTAGCAGATATTGATGTCGCTAAATTCAGTGAATCTCATGCCCAAATATTACGAGAATTTCAGATAAAGGCCGATCTAGTTGTTCCTGTACTCAAACAAGATGATGCCACAGAAGCAATTTTACCTGAACTCTGGGGATTACTCTGTATTCATCAATGTGGTAGCTCTAGGAAATGGCATGATCTAGAGATTAAATTTGCTCAGAAAACAGCCGAAAACTTGGCAGTAATGATTAGAAATATACAACTTTTAGAAACAGCAGATTACCAAGTAGAACAACAAAAAACTCTAGCAAGAGTAATCAAAAGGGTTCGTGCCACTCTAGACTTAGAAGAAATTTTTCAGGTTACTGCCACAGAAGTACGTCAACTACTTAAGGCAGATCGAGTTGCTGTGTTTCGTTTTTATCCAGAAAAAGACTGGGAAGGAGAAATTGTCTCGGAAGATGTAGCAGATGAATGGGAGTCAGCGTTGGGAGCGGTAGTACATGATCATTGTTTCGGGGGAGAATATAGCATTTACTATCAAAAAGGTAGAGTACAGGCAACGACAGATATTTATGCAGTAGGATTAAAAGATTGTCATATAACAATTTTAGAGCGATTTCAAGTACGAGCAAATCTAGTTGTACCTCTACTCAAGAGTACAGAACAAGGAGAATTACCGGAACTTTGGGGTTTGTTGTGCATTCATCAATGCAGTAATCCCCGTCATTGGCAATACTATGAAATAGATTTTGTGCAACAAATAGCCGATCATTTTGGTTTAGCACTACAGCAAGAAGGTGCTTTCAAAAACCTTGAAGAAAAAGCAATACAGTTAACTATCAGTGTAGAACAACAAAAAGCTTTAGCAAGAGTAATCAAAAGGATTCGTATAACTCTAGATTTACAAGAAATTTTTCAGGTTACTGCTACAGAAGTACGTCAACTACTCAAGGCAGATCGGGTTGCTGTGTTTCGTTTTTATCCAGAAAGAGACTGGGAAGGAGAAATTGTTTCGGAAGATGTAGCAAATGAATGGGAGTCAACGTTGGGAGTTGAAGTATATGACTATTGTTTTGGAACAAATTTTGCTGTTGACTATCAAAAAGGTAGAGTACAAGCAGTAGCAGATATCTATGCAGCAGGATTAAGTGATTGTCATATAAAAATTTTAGAGCGATTTCAAGTCCGGGCAAATCTAGTTGTACCTTTACTCAAGAGTACAGAACAAGGAGAAATACCGGAACTTTGGGGTTTGTTGTGCATTCATCAATGTAGTAAACCCCGTTATTGGCAATACTATGAAATAGATTTTGTGCAACAGATAGCCGATCATTTTGGTGTGGCACTACAGCAAGAAGATGTTTTTAAACAAGTTGAACGACAGGCAGCAGAACTTGCTATGAGCAGGGAAAAGGAAAAGTCAGCAGAACGTCAGAAAATAGTGGGTGAGTTGTTCGACAAAATTCGCCGATCTTTGGATATTGAGACAATTTTTGCGACTGCTACTCAAGAAGCAAGAAAACTGCTACAAGCGGAGCGAGTGACAATATATCAATTTTTACCTGATTGGAGCGGGGAATTTATTGCGGAGTCCTTTGCAGAAGGATGGACTCCCCTAGTAGGAGTTCAACCTATTATTAAAGATACTTTTTTAGAAGAAAACCAGGGTGGACGGTATGCCAACAATGAAACTTTTGCCGTTGATGATATATATCAAGTAGGTCACGATCCCTGTCATATTGAACTTTTAGAAGAGTTTGGAGTTAAAGCTTATGTAATTGCACCAATTTTGCAGGGAGAAAAACTTTGGGGTTTACTTGCAAGTTATCAAAATTCGAGTTCCCGTGATTGGCAAAAGGATGAAGTAGATTTGCTAGCTCAAATAGCTACTCAGTTGGGGGTAGCTGTTCAACAAGCTGAGTATATTCAGACGGTTCAGGAGCAGTCGAAACAAGCTATCAGAGCAGCAGCAATGCAAAAATCAGCAGAACGCCAAAAAACCCTAGTGGCAATTGTTGATAAAATTCGTCAGTCTCTGGATATTGAGACAATTTTTGAAACAACCACCCAACAAGTACAAAAATTACTGAATGCAGACAGAGTTGCTATCTACCAGTTTAATTCTGATTGGAGTGGGGAGTTTGTTGCGGAGTCAGTTGCTGAAGGTTGGAATTCCTTAATTCTGGAGCAACAAGAAAATCCTGAAATCAAAACAAATATTAGTCAATGTTCTGTGCAAGATTTTGCCAATACCCATACTGATACCTATTTGCAGGAAACTGAGGGCGGACCTTTTACTAAAGGATTAGTTTATCGTGTGTGCAACGATATTTATAATGCAGGTTTTAGTGACTGTTACATTAAGGCATTAGAGTCTTATCAAGCTAAGTCTTATGGGATTATTGCGATTTATCAGGGAGAAAAACTTTGGGGTTTGCTAGCAGCTTTTCAAAATTCTGGTCCCCGTGATTGGCAAAAAGATGAAGTAGAGTTACTAGCTCAAATAGGTACTCAGTTAGGGGTTGCTCTCCAACAAGCTGAGTATGTTCGGAAGGTTCAAGAGCAGTCAACACAACTTGCCATCAGAGCAGTAGCAATGGAAAAATCAGCAGAACGTCAAAAAACTCTCGCTGCAATTGTTGATAAAATTCGCCGATCCCTTGATATTAAAACAATTTTCCAAACAACCACCCAAGAAGTACAACAATTATTGGATGCAGACAGAGTTGCTATTTTTCGCTTTCATGCTGATTGGAGTGGGGAGTTTGTAGCTGAGTCAGTAGCTGAAGGTTGGGAGCAGTTAATACACGAGCAACAGGAAAATCCCAGAGTCCCTGCAAATGTTAATCTATGTTCCGTCAGAGATTTGCCAAATTATGTGAATGATACCTATTTGCAGGAAACTAAGGGCGAAAATTTTGCTGCAAAAGTTTATCGTAGTTGCAACGATATCTATGAAAGAGGTTTTAGTGACTGTTACCTTGAGGTATTAGAGTCTTATCAAGTTAGGGCGTATGCGATCGTAGCTATTTATCAGGGAGAAAAACTTTGGGGTTTGCTAGCAGCTTATCAAAATTCTGGTCCCCGTGAGTGGGAAGCAGCAGAGGTAGAAGTGTTGGCTCAAATTGGAGGTCAATTGGGAGTTGCACTACAACAAGCTGAGTATTTTAAACAAGTTCAAGCTCAAGCAGCAGAATTGGAGAAAGCAACGGAGCGACAAAAAGCGCTGTCAATTACCATTGATAGAATTCGTCAATCTTTGGATATTAATAAGATTTTTCAAGCTACTACTCAAGAGGTGCTACAGTTACTAGAAGTTGAACGAGTGGCAATTTATCGTTTTTACTCAGACTGGAGTGGGGAATTTGTGGCAGATTCGATCATTGATGAATGGAATCCTATAGTTGAGACTCCCTTAGAAATTAATCCTGTTCTCCGTCAACAAACTCATGCTAGTAAACTTCCTAGAAATGAAACTTTTGTACCAATTTTGCAAGGTGAAAAACTTTGGGGATTGTTGGTTGCTTATCAAAATTCTAGTCCTCGTTATTGGCAAGATGAAGAAATTAATTTGTTAGCACAAGTAGGAGTGCAGTTGGGTATTGCTTTACAACAAGCTGAATTATTAGAAAAAACTCGTACCCAAGCTGAAGATTTAACTAAGGCTTTGCAGGAGTTAAAACAAACTCAAATGCAGATGATTCAAGGTGAAAAAATGGCTGGTTTAGGGCAGTTAGTAGCAGGAATGGCCCATGAAATTAATAATCCTGTTAACTTTATTTATGGCAATTTGAATTATGTGGAGGAATATACTAAAAATTTACTTGATTTGATCAAATTATATTCTGAACATTCTGTTAATCCGGTTCCAGAAATTCAAGATTTTATAGAAGATATTGACTTAGAATTTATGATCCAAGATTTGCCTAAGACGATGAATTCTATAAAAGTAGGATCTGAACGTATTCGTCAATTGGTATTTTCATTAAGAACGTTTTCTCGTCTTGATGAAGCAGAAATGAAAGCTGTGGATTTACATCAAGGAATTGATAGTACCTTGTTGATTTTGCAGCATCGTTTTGAACCTAAGCACGCAGTTTCTCAGATTGAAGTTGTGAAAAATTATGGGAATTTGCCTTTGGTGAAATGTCATGCTGCTCAAATTAATCAGGCATTTATGAACCTGATTAGTAATGCTATAGATATCTTGGAAGAAAAATTGAAAGTAGACAAATATTTTAGCCCTACTATTAAAATTACTACGGAAATTAGCAGCACTAATCCAGATAGTGTTTTGATTAAAATTGCTGATAATGGTTTGGGAATTCCGCCAGAGGTAAAAGAGAAAATATTTAACCTGTTTTTTACTACTAAAGATATAGGTAAAGGAACAGGTTTAGGACTTGCGATTAGTTATGAGATTATCGTGCAAAAACATGGCGGTAAGCTATTATGTAATTCTGAAGTAAATCAAGGCACTGAATTTATTCTTGAAATTCCAATTTTGCCACAGAAGCAGGCAAGTTTAATAGATTAAATAGTGGATTTTTCATATTATGAAATTTTGCCTTCTTTACCAATTAAAAATTTGATAAATATTGGCTACATTTTCTTGATAAAGAGATTAGCTGAGTGGGTCATTTCAGTTATCAGTTATCAGCACCTCTGGCTGTTTGCGCAGCATGACCTAGGAAACCCAGAGGCTTGACATAAGGAATGTTCTCTTTTTTATCCTCTTAAAAGGGGAGGTTTTAGACCTTTTTTTTGGGTAAAAACGTTGCATTTCAGCAATTAACAATTAACAATTAATATCATGTCCGGATAATTAGTGATAGAACTCCGTTCCGCTTACGCGACCAAAAAACTTTCTCCTCCTTATACATTCAAACTCTCTTCTCTTCCCTCCTGACTCCTGACCATTTTTTGAATTCAAAATTAAAAATTCAAAGTTCAAAAATTTAGAACGAAAAAATTAAAAATATTTTCCTGATTTCAAGGCTCTGACTTTAGGCAGAGGTTATAATGCAAGAATTAATAATTTTGAATTTTGAATTGATTTGACTCCTTATTTATAACTATTAGACTTCTCCAAAAATGAAAAATAAAATCAATTATTATCCATAAATTATCAATTACTCCCCCTGTTCCCTGTTCCCTGTTCCCTGTTCCCTGTTCCCTGTTCCCTCTTTTCTGGAGATGTCTATTCAAGCGGACATAATATCAGTCCATTTTTTAGGAAAACTTTGGTCTGAAAATACAAGATTAGCTTGTTGATAATGTTCAAAAGATTTAATCAAATTATGTGTAGAAACTCCATAGCAGCGATTGTGATAAATTAGAGTTAAATTGTTATGAACTATTGCCCATTGTTGAGGAAATTTATCTAAATTATATACTTCCAAAGCCAACTCGCAACAAGCTAAAGCAATTTCTAAATTAACATCAGAATCTCCATCAGGTAGTGCCCAAATAATCCCACCCAAATTTACTAATGTACTAGCAATAATAGTTGCTCTATTTTGAGAGATATTGGGAAAAGTTTGCCTCGCCCACTTCCGTAAAATGTATATAAAATGGGGTTCTAATAAATCAAGGTTTTCGACAATTAGAGGATAAACAGTTTGAGGATCGCCTTGACTGTTAAAAGTTAATTTTAATACCTCTAGTAAAAATGGCAAAGTTTCATCAATCGGTATAGTTAGACAGGGTGTAAAAATTTTATCTTCTAACCAAGAAACAAAGTTTTGATAATATGGCAATTTTTTCTCTAAAACGCTGTAAATAGGAAAATTTGGCTGCATGAATTTTATATATATTTTAGTTGATTTGGCTCGTAATAGCTACTATTGTCAATTGATAATTTTTAGATTTTTAACATTTCCATTGTTAGTCAGTTAATATTCTATTCTCCCATTCTAGAGTGCATATTTCCGGATTATATACCTAAGAAAAAATTGGCTCTTGACAATTACTGATGATGAATCTCAGACTAGGAAATGTTTTTCCAACTGTTCCCTGTTAAGTGTTCCCTGTTCCCTGCTATATGAAATTATTTTTAGAGATTTACAGGAAATAAAATTTAAAATCTAGGGTAATTATTTATCCTGATGTAATTGAGTTAAAGTTGTTATAGTTAGTTGTGAAATAATATCGCGAATCAGGTTTTAATACAGTGGCAAAAAGAATAGTATATGTGATTATTATTTGTTTTAATCAATTTTTCATCTATAGCAATCAGGAATGATTTTGATAGAATTTAAGAACGACCAAGATAAATTAAAATCCTTTCATATTCTGAACTCCTGTAGGGGCGATTCGCGTTTGCTCCCCATGGAGCAGGAAATTACTACTAAAATCTCACAACTGAAATATGATTGCTATTATTTTGCTCCTAAGTACCTGTGCAAAATTCATTAGACTTCGTGGCAGAAGTCAGGGAAAGGGAATAGGAAAATTAAATTGTTGGGTTCATATCTTTAATTGATTTAATTAAAACTTTTGCCAGAGGTATATTTAACATTTCTAAGCATAGAACAGGCAACAGGAAAAAAATATACTTTTATACTTTAGTAGTATATATAAAAATAATTTTGACTATTGAATTATTAAACTGAAAAGATCATATAGCAACTCCCAAGAAGCGTGAGGTACAAAATTCCTTGGTTTTAGGGAACAGGGAACACTTAACTGGGAACAGGGAATAGGGAATAGGGAATAGGAAACAGGGAATAGGAAATAGGAACAAATAAAGATAGGTGTACCTCACGATTGCTGAGAAACGCTATATAATATTTGAGTTTTATATCAAATCCGGTAGTATCGGTATAAAAAAGCAGAGAAACCGGGGAAAGTCTCAAATGCTCTTGTACGGACGTTGCTTGAGCATTAATGCGTTTTCCGTTCCGGAATGCTCCTATTCCATGTCGCTGAGCGTTAACGTTTGCGGAGCATGACAAATGGAAAGTTGTGCTTTAGCTAAACGTCCCTACCATTAACCTCCCACAAACCCGGTTTCTTATAACACTTCCATGAAGAGCGGATTTGATATTATATAAGGATAGATATAGAAGTGATTATTATCAAACACTGCTATAGGAATCCTATTTTTGAAATAGGATGATATAATCACAAGAAATAGCATTCAAGAACTTAGGAAAAAACAATGCCGTACAGTAAATTCACCTTAGAAGAAGTTTTAACTAAGTTCAATTTAACCTTAGTTGAGAGCTTAGGTAAATTCAACAATTTACCAGAAGTAACTCCTAGTAAACTATTAGAAGAAACCTTAGAAGATAATGTACCCTTAGCAGTCGCGATCGCTACGGAAAAAGCTCGTTCTGAATTAATAGTATCGCCAATTTTAGTAGCAGTTAGAAAATATTTAAACAAAGAAATAAGTTTATTTTCTGGTATAGAATTTAATGTAAATAGTGATTTAGAATTAAGCGGTTATTGCGATTTTATTATTAGTTTTTCTAGTCTACAAAGCATCATTCAAGCACCAGTAGTTGTCTTAGTAGAAGCGAAAAATGATAATATAAAATCCGGTTTCGGCCAATGTCTGGCAGAAATGGTTGCTGCTCAAATTTTTAACCAAGATCGAGGTAATCAAATTTCTCAAATTTATGGCGTTATTACTACTGGAACTGCTTGGCAATTTTTAGAGTTAGAAGGCAAAAATGCGGTATTAGATTTAGAGGAATATTCACTCAAGAATTTACCGAAACTTTTAGGAATTTTGATTAGTTTTGTTAGTTAGGAAAGAGAAGGGAATAGGGAATAGGGAATAGAGAATAGGGAATAGGGAATAGGCAAGAGTTGCAGGTGTTAATTTTTCTGCATTTATTGTTAGTAGTTTTGTCGGTTTTGATTTATTATTAGTTTGAATAGTTTTCCTTCCTTATTGAAGTTGGTTAACTCCCCAACAAACTTTACTCAAAGAAAAAAACTTCTTTTCTAGAAACATCTATGCAAATTTAATAGAGGAACAAATAGAGGTAAAATTAATGATCAATTGAAAATGTAAAAGAAGAATTACAAAGAAGAATTGAGATGTTACCCCAGCATAAAATTCCAGAAGTTTTACAATTTGTGAATTTTTTTCTTTACTCCCAAGAACAGCTTTTTTCCAAAAGTGAGGAGAAAGTAGAAACTTTGAAACAAGCGATCCTCTCCCTAACTTTATTGGTGCGGTATAATGCGGTTCTCTAGCTCAAAATATCGATTCATAACTTTATGGAAAATAAACTTTTTGTATATACATGGGGATGGTTAAATCTGCACGATAAAAGTGAAATAAAACATCAGAAAGCTGTAAATTTATATCAGTATTTTACCTCTCAAAATCAGAAAATTCACACAACAGATTATGTTTTAGATGAAACTTTTACGTTGTTTTTCAAGCGATTACCGAATAATTAATAATTATTCAGATTACAAGCTTTCCCTTTCAAAGGAAAAAAAAGAAATAATATTTTCTTATATTCAATTCCCTTACGGTTTTAATCAGAGGTAATTATCCATTAATGAAATCCTGCTCTTGCACGTCAGTATATGGTATCGCTGATAGAGGTTTTTAGGACAGAAAAATTTAACCTGGTTTGGATTACAGAAGAGCGCTTTTTTAAAGCACAAGAACTACGGATTAGATTTGTTGATAAACCGCTAATTTCATTTACTGACTTAACTTAAATGGTGGTAATGAAAGAATTTGGTATTCAATATGTTTTAACTGGAGATGCTCATTTTATCCAAGTTGCTATGAGATTTACCAAAAAATTTTGGTTTAAAGCTTCCCCTTGGATAGGGGATAATAAATAAAAATTTTCATAATTAGTCAATCCTATCAGTTTCAAGGAGAGGTAATTATTAATTATTCATTATTAATTATTAATTGTTGAAAAAGATACCTTGATTTGTTATAAGCTTTAGTACCAGAAAACAAATAATTTTTAACTTCCGTGAACTTGAGCCTATAAAATCTTACTTTTAACCTTTAACTTTTAACTTATGCCACAAAATTCAGCACTCTTTCTAGATATTTTTCCCGATCTTCTAGCATGGGAAAATGAGCCGTATTTTCCATCACAATAAATTCTATATTTTCATTCAATTTTGCTGCTTGCCTACCCATCTCTGCCGGAATAATTTTGTCATATTCACCAGCTACTAATAAAGTAGGCACTGTTAATCTTTGAAATTGTTCTGGTAACCATTCTGTTGCTTCCTTACTTACAGAAGTTAAAACTGTACCATAAGCAGCATCAAAATCTGCTAATAAAAAATCCTCTAAAAAATCATTACATATACGATCTGGCAGAGATTTATATAAAAATCTTGCCATAAAAATACGACCCATAAAAGGAATTTTTATCAGCCATTTAGGGCGAAACATCACTACATAACGGCTAAATTTATGAAAAGTAGAAAAGCTTTTTTCATCATATTCAAAAATACCACTACAAGTTAGAATTGCTTTTTCTAATCTCTCTGGATACATATTCAAAAATAGAGCAGCAATAGATGCTCCCGTTGAATGAGCATTAATATAAACCTTGTCTAAATTCAAAGCATCTAACAAAACTTTTAAATCTTCTGCATAAGTTACTAATTCATAATCATCAGTAAGATTTTTTGAAGTTTGAGAAATACTTTTTTCTCCTTTAGGTTGAGATTTAGGTAAAGAGGTACGACCAAATCCTCTTAAGTCGTAAATTAAACAATCAAATTCTTCGGAAAGTTCTTTAGCAGTGCTTTCCCAATATCTGCCAGAACCTCCCCATCCATGCAGAAATACCATAACTGGTTTGGATTTTTCTGTAGAGTTTGATGTTTTTATCCACTCATAATAATGTTCAACACCATTAACATTTATATAGGATGTTTTTTCTGTTGTTTTCACTCTAATTAGCTCCTGGTTTCTTCCTTAAAACTTTGATTTACTTATAGATTATATCAAACTCTGTCATAAGCATTCAGCAGTCAGCTAACAGCTATCAGCTTCCAAGACACATCTACATTTCCTGCCATAGAATTGTATAGGTTCACAACTCAAATTCGTTGTTTTTGTGCTTCAATAATAATCTGGTTAAAAATGTAATAGAAGTTAAAATAACCCTGGTTTCATTCATTTTTATTGCTGATAGCTGACTGCTAATAGCTAAATGCTTAGATTCTGTCTAATTAATAGACCTCTTGCAAAACCTTGTCTTAAATCAATTCAAGATATGAAATAAACAATTTTTACCGAAATAATTAATAATTAAGCAATTAAATAATTAGATAATTCAGGTTTAAACCCTCCCCAATAAAGGGGAAATAAATAAATCTTTTCCTTTTAGTCAATCCTCTCCCTAAAAAGGAGAGGTAATTATTCATTATCCATTATCCATTATCCATTATCCATTATCCATTAATAAATCCCTATTCCCTGACTTCTGCAAAAAGTCTAATAAATCTGACTAAAAAATTTAGATAATTTCATCTCATCTAATTTACCATTTGTTCTGATTCCAGTACAAATATCTAAACCAAAAGGAGAAACTTGTTTAATTGCTGCTGCGACATTTTCAGGATTTAAACCACCTGCTAAATATATAGGCACATCTACTAACTCCCGGATTTTCTTACTAATATTCCAATTATGAACTTTACCGAAAAATTTTGGTTTAAAGCCTCCCCTTGGATAGGGGATCATAAATAAAAACTTTCATGATTAGTCAATCCTATCACTTTCAAGGAGAGGTAATTATTAATTATTAATTATTCATTATTAATTGTTGAACAGTACCTCCCAATTCTTTAATTGCTAGAGATTTATTGCCAGAATCTAATAATATTGCATCTACTAATGGATAAATTTCTATAGCTTCTTTTACTGATTCTTCTCCTGTGACATGAATAACTTGTACAAGAGAAATTCCAGGCATAGAATTTCGTAAGTCTTGATATGTTTCTAATCTGAGATAATCGCAGATTTGAATTGTATTTACTCGACATCTACGCTGTTGTTCAATAATTGATTTTACATCCTGTTTACTGGTTAATAAAAAAGTAGATACACCAGGTGGAACTACGGCAGAAATTTCTGCTATTAATTCCTCATAAATTACCCCTGCTCCAGAAGGCATCGCAGAAACTAAACCTAAAGCTGCTGCTCCATAAATAATTGCCATTTTTGCTTCTTCAATACTGCTAATACAGCAAATTTTTACTCGTGGTTTTCTTGTTGGTTGCATCTGATAATACTATTGATTTTGACTATACTTGATCATCTTTATCTGTCTCAATTTCTCAATTGCTTTTACCGAAAAATTAAGATTTAAAGCCTCGCTTTTCAGGGAGAAAAAGCTGAATGCTTACCTTAATTATCTATGGTTTTCTAATATTTTGATGATAAATTCTTTGGCTGTTACAGGTGTTGCTGTTTTGACTTCAACACTGTTTTGATGTAGCCACCAACCTGTAGTAATGTCGGGCGATCGCCATATTTCTAAATGTTCTACAGATGGATAGGCATAAAAGCTTTCATCACCACTTCCCAAAATTCCCCAACTCCAATAGGTAAAATAGTCGTGACTAACTTTATATATCGGAAAATTCCCAGTTAAAGGCATTCCCCATCCATCGATAGCTATAAAAGCTTTTACTTGTCCACCTTGGAGTTGCCAAGTCCAAGCTGCTCCTATTGCTCCTACCACTCCGGCACTAAAAGCAATAAATAGTAATGGCATATCTATAGTTATAGATTTTGAGCACCATAAGAATTTTGATATGTCAATGGCAGAATAGGGAGCATAGTCTTGAGTTCGGCACACCAAGAGGTCGCCGGAATCAGAGAGACTCCGCCAATTAATAAATAATCTCTCCAAGAATTGCTCGGTTAACTTTTGATCGTGTATTCCGGGGCAAATTACTATAGTCATTTTAGTTATCAGTTACAGTCGAGTAGGTCTAGTAGTAGACTGACACAGCTAAAACTGTGCGGAGTGCTTTTTTGTATAGTTCCTGTTATAGCAAGGTTTGAGCATTTTTTTCTAATGCAAAATTTTAAGGTGTGTCGGTCTAGTAGGAAAATTTGACGACCCATCTCCACGCCCTGGTGCTTCAGAAAATGCAGAGACTATTGCTCTATACGCAATAAAAGAGAAATTTGACGACTCATCCCCCCGCGCCGGGTCTGGTGCTTCAGAAAATGCGAAAACTATATAGAAGAGAAATTTGACTACCCATCCCCGGGTGCTTCAGAAAATGTAATGACTATTGCTCTATACGCAATAAAAGCAAAATTTGACGACTCATCGCCACGCCCGGGTGCTTCAGAAAATGTAGCGACTATTGCTCTATACGCAATAAAAGAGAAATTTGACTACCCATCCCCCCGCGCCGGGTCGGGTGCTTCAGAAAATGTAATGACTATTGCTCTATACGCAATAAAAGCAAAATTTGACTACTCATCGCCACGCTCGAGTGCTTCAGAAAATGCAACGACTATTGCTCTATACGCAATAAAAGAGAAATTTGACTACCCATCCCCCCGCGCCGGGTGGGTGCTTCAGAAAATGCGAAAACTATATAGAAGAGAAATTTGACTACCCATCCCCACCGCGCTGGGTGCTTCAGAAAATGTAATGACTATTGCTCTATACGCAATAAAAGCAAAATTTGACTACTCATCGCCACGGGTGCTTCAGAAAATGCAACGACTATTGCTCTATACGCAATAAAAGAGAAATTTGACTACTCATCGCCACGCTCGAGTGCTTCAGAAAATGCAACGACTATTGCTCTATACGCAATAAAAGAGAAATTTGACTACCCATCCCCACCGCGCCGGGTGCTTCAGAAAATGAAACGACTATTGCTCCATACGCAATAAAAGAGAAATTTGACTACCCATCCCCACCGCGCCGGGTGCTTCAGAAAATGAAACGACTATTGCTCCATACGCAATAAAAGCAAAATTTGACGACTCATCTCCACGCTCGGGTGCTTCAGAAAATGAAACGACTATTGCTCCATACGCAATAAAAGCAAAATTTGACGACTCATCTCCACGCTCGGGTGCTTCAGAAAATGTATTTACTTCAAAGATTACTTTTGACTTTCAACTTTCAAATCTTCATACAATCTCAATCATTCTAATACCCATCCCCCCAGTGGGCAATGCTAAACTAACGCAAGAGTCGAATTACTCATTTTCTTTAATCGAGTTAATTAATAAAAACAACTAGAGGAGCAAGCGCGTGGTTACAACTCCAGAAAAAATTCAAAACCCAACAAATTCTGCATCTCCCAGTCAAGACAGAGTAGCAGTATTATTAATGGGATATGGCGAAGTAGAAAGCTATGAAGATTTTGCCAATTATAACGAACAAGCATTAAACTTACTCACAGCAAAATTTGCTCCTGTTCCTACCTGGATATATCCTCCTTTAGCAAAATTATTAGCTATTTTTGACCTGCATGAATGGAGTCATCAACATGGAAACTTCATCTCACCTCATAACGCTATATTTGAAAATCAAAGAGCAGGAATAGAAAAAAATCTCCAAGCAAAATGGGGCGATCGCGTCAAAGTATTCAAAGCATTTAACTTTTGCGCTCCCCACTTACCAGAACAAGTATTAACGCAAATAAAATCAGAAGGATTTGATAAATTATTGATATATCCCTTGCTAGTAGTTGACTCAATTTTTACCAGTGGAATAGCCGTCGAACAAGCTAATAAAGCATTAGTAAAACTAGCAGATAAAACCGAACATTGGGTCAAAGGTCAACGTTATATTCCTTCCTTTTATAACGAACCAGATTATATTGAATTAATGGCAAAAATGGTAGAAGAACAAATTCTTAATGACTTAGCAATTGCTCATTTACCATCTCAAATTGGCATTGTTTTAACAAATCATGGTTGCCCCCACAAAGCAAAAGGTTTTACTTCTGGAATTGATGAAAGTCAAGCACTTTATGAATTAGTAAGAGAACGTTTAATCAATCGTTTTCCCTTAATTTCTGTAGGTTGGTTAAACCACGATACTCCACTAATTGAATGGACTCAACCAGATGCTAAAACTGCCGCAAAAAACCTCATAGAATTAGGTGCAACAGCTATTGTATTTATGCCCATTGGTTTTGCCACAGAAAACCACGAAACATTATTAGATGTAGAGCATATTATTGAAAGTTTGCGTCGGAAAAATCCAGAAGTAACTTATCGGCAAATGCCTTGTGTAAATGACCGCCCAGAATTTTTGCAAATGGCTGCCGAGTGGGCTAACCTTTATATTGAGGAATTGTTAAGTGAAAATGCTTTAGCTGTTAATCCTTCATTAGCAGTAGCACAGGCAAAGTCAACTCATAGTCATAGTCATCATGGTGAGCATGGACATTCTCACCACCATCATCATCATCACGACCACCACCATCATCATCATCATTAGGCCTCTCCGGAAAAGAGGAAGTAAGTCGCAGGTAGGGATGTTGTATGCAACGTCCATAGGGAGTAGGGGAAAATAATCAATTATTGTATATAATATCATGTTCGGCTGAACAGTGATAAATAAACTACTCAGGAGTCAGGAGTCAGAATTCAGAATTCAGGAGGGAAGAAAGAAGAAGAAAGTTTTTTTATCACTAATTATCCGGACATGATATAAATTATCAATTATTTCCCCTTCCATACCTATTCTCTATTCCCTATTCCCTATTCCCTCCTTTCTGGAAATGTCTATTATATCAAATCCGCTCGGGTTCGGTATAAAAAAAAATTTTCATCTTCAGCTATTAGTAAATCTTTCACAATTGCTCTTCCCTCCTGACCAAAAAATAAGGTCTCAAGCCTTCCCTTTTAAGGGGATGGAAAAATAGGGATTATGAGCGTCTGGGAAACCCTAACCGCTGCGCATGACAAAGGTAATGTCCTCCCCCTGTGTTGACATTGATAATAACAAAATGCTTCTAGCTTGTGTCTTGGGCATATGAACGTTTAGCTTATGAAGGTGTCCGAATCCTCGCCCTGGCTTTCATCCCGACGCTCCCCTCCCCCCTATGCACGGGGGGTTAGGGGGGATGGAGAGCGCGGGACTTCCCGCCAGGAAAGTTAAAAAAAAATTGGAAAATGATCTTACTGGGTTACGACATTGGAAGTTCCTTCATCAAAGTTGCATTAGTCAATAGCTTAACCAAGCAAACTATTGGGGTAGAAAAATATCCAGAAAAGGAAATGGAGATTATTGCTCAGTATCCCGACTGGGCTGAACAGAATCCTGAATATTGGTGGGAATGTGTGGTAGCATCAACTAAAAAACTGTTGAATAAGACTCATGTTAACCCTAATGAGATAGCAGGAATTGGTATTAGTTATCAAATGCATGGATTAGTATTGCTCGACAAAGACCAGCAAATATTAAGACCATCAATTATATGGTGTGACAGCCGTGCAGTTGAAATTGGTAATCAGGCATTTACTGAATTAGGAAAGGAAAAATGTCTATCGCACTTATTAAATTCTCCCGGCAATTTCACAGCGTCAAAATTAAAATGGGTCCAGGATAACGAGCCAGAATTATACGGGAAAATCGATAAATTTATGCTACCCGGTGACTTTATTGCCATGAAACTTACAGGAGAATCCACAACAACCATTTCAGGATTGTCCGAAGGTATTTTCTGGGACTTTCTCCGTGAAGAACCTGCTGGATTTCTTTTTGATCATTTTGGCATTTCAGTCGATCTGATTCCAGATATCCGGGAATCACTCGGACATCACGGTAAGCTGACTAAAACTGCAGCAGAAAAATTAGGCATACCAAAAGAAACACCTGTTACTTACAGAGCTGGCGATCAACTTAACAATGCACTCAGCTTGAACGTACTTCAACCAGGAGATATAGCAGCTACAGGAGGTACTTCCGGTGTGGTCTATGGTGTAAGTAATCAAGTAATTTTTGATCAATATTCTCGTGTAAACAGTTTCGCCCATGTCAACCATCAATCTGAACAAAAAAGGATCGGTGTTCTACTGTGCATCAATGGTGCAGGAATTCAACATAGCTGGATGCAAAGCATTTCAGGTAAAAAATATAGTTATCCTCAGATGGAATATCAAGCTTCAAAGACCTCTATCGGATCTGATGGAGTCATTATACTTCCGTTTGGCAACGGTGTGGAGCGTATGCTTAACAATCAGAATATTGGCGCCAGTATAAATTCGATCAATTTCAACCGACATCAAATTAATCATTTAATCAGAGGAGGATTAGAGGGAGTAGCATTTTCATTTATTTATGGCATAGAGATTATGAAAGAGATGGGAATGTCAATTTCTCGATTGCGTGTAGGGAATGACAATCTTTTTCAATCAGACATTTTTTCCCATACTATTTCTGCATTGGCAAATTGTGAAGTAGAGATCATTGATACCACTGGTGCAGTGGGTGCAGCAAAAGCTGCAGGTGTCACAGTTGGCGCTTTTAAATCATTAGATGAAGCTATGTCAGGGGGCGAGGTAATAAAAACTGTTGCAGAAACCAAGCATTTAGATCAATATAATGAAGCTTATCAGCGTTGGAAAAATTATTTACTCAAAAAATTAAATAACAATAGCTAATATCATGTCCGGATAACAAGATTTGGTATCATATAAATGATTATTAATTAGGCATAATAAAAATTTTCCGTAGTGGTGTACAAGTAGTGATATTCTGAAAAAATTTAAGTTGGGTAGCAAATACTATTTCTGTAAAACCATCGAATTATATCATGTCCGCTGGTATCGTTTGTGTAAATCTAACGGTGAATATCTACAGGAAATTTAAGTTTTTTTTCTAGCTCTTAAGTATTCCTCCCTGTTCCCTGCTCCCTGTTCCCTGTTCCCTGTTCCCTGTTCCCTACCTTTGCTATATAATACCGATGCTACCGGACATGATATTAGATATATTTTCTGTTGCTTATTGCCTATCACTTTAGATATATTCCAAAATCAATCATTACATCTACAAGAACTACCAAATTTTCTTTTTTTTGCAGCGATAATATTTTTTCCTGCACAATGGTATCCAAACAGATTCTCCCTTGTTCCCTACTCCCTATTAGTATAATAAAAAGAAGTAACATTCAGAAACTTAGAAAAAAACTATGCCATATAGTAAATTCACTTGAGAACAAGTTTTAACTAAGTTCAATTTAACCTTAGTCGAACACTTAGTACCCTCACCCATAAAACTTTTTCAGCAAACCCTAATTAAGATTATTTGTATAGACAATTTTTTACTATTTAGCCCCATCAGTCCAGTTATATCATGTCCGTTTATATTGGAGCGTGTAAAAGTTGGGGAAATATCTACCGCCCATATATATAACGTTTTTCTCTTAAAACTTCTTACTTCTTCCTTACCTTATCTATACAATACCAATGCTACCGGACATGATATTACTAGGTAGTAAAGTTAAAAAAACGTCAAACTTGACTATATACAAGTTAAGGTTATAGGATAATTGATATATTTACTTACTAGGTAAATTGTAGATTATTAGACTAAAAAAATAAACCTAAATAATTGTAGGAACTACCAATAATGACAGATTTTATCATAAATGAGGCTCAAAAATTTGGATTTTTTTGTAACCATGATTTACTTGGTTATTGGCAAATAATATCCCACCCGATAAAACCGAAATGGAAACTACATCAACAGGAAGAATACTGGTTACTATTCATCTCTAATGAACCTCATCTGATTTTGTTGCCAGAAGAAGTTATTGCTTTTTTAAAGTGGCGTTGGTTAACCCAGAAACAAAAGTCAGAATCTAAAAGTTATTGATAACTTCTATTACTAAATATTAGTTGCTTTATTGATTTTAAGTGCAAAACCAAGATATTTAGCAATACATATTGTTATAAATTATTCGGTAAAACAATTTTATCATCTACTCCTGACCATCAATCTAACAATATAAACCCAACAACTAATACTTCACTTCAACCATCAATAGATCGGTTTTTAGTATGTGGTTTAGGTAGTTTAAGACAACATTGCGTCACAACATTAAAACACTTTGGTGTAATTGCTAATGCTATCGACCTAATACAACCTCAATATTGGCAAGTTTCCGATTTATTTTCACAGTTAAATAAATTAATTATTGGAGATGTAAGAGAGCCTAATAGACATCTCCAAAAATAAAAAGTAAAATCAATTCTTATCCAGAAATTATCAATTGTTCTTCCCTGTTCCCTGTTCCCTGTTCCCTGTTCCCTCTTTTCTGGAGATGTCTAATATATTAACACAAGCTGAACTTAAAAAATGTCGAGCCATACTTAATTAGTAACTGAATATAATATTGAAACAGGAGAGCTTTCTGATTAATTTTAGCCGCAATAGCTTATGGTTATAGGGTAGTACCAATTTTATATCATAAATCACTGGATAACTCAAAATTAATGCCTTCAGATGATATTAGACTTGCAGTGGGCGATCGCTTAATTGTTTTGGCAACAATTAGTGGTTTAAAACGAATTGAAAATGGTGAAATTAAGGAACCTACTTGGCAAGTTATGGTTGAAACTGCTCAATCACAATATGCCATATTTCAAGGAGCAAATGAAATTTCTGGTATTGCTGGATGCAGTATGCTTACCGCAAGAGAATTAATGAATAATTTGCCAGGAAAATTACCGAAAAAACTTTATAAACATCAAGCTCAAAGATTAGTTAGAACTTTTAAAAAAGCTTTGGTTAAAGCAAGATTAATAATTAGTCCAGTAGTGGATTGTTTCACCTAAAATAGTGCATTAGCTTTTTTGATAATCGCCTTATCACACCGTCATTTCAATCCCCCACACCCCCATATTCTATTGCACCATTTAAGATGAAACAATCCACTACTAGACTACTCCCCTACTCCCCTACTCCCTAATGATGCGATCGCTATGGAACTTCCGGGAGTAATCAATTTTCACTTAAATGCTAATGGAAAAGTTATTATTAGTTAGACAAAAGTAATAACTAATATTCTTGGTTGTTGAAAAAGTAAAGTTTTCCACAATTAAAACATAGTTTTCCACAGATTTTTCCACAAAGATTAAGGTTAAGTTAAAAAGGTATTATCAACAGATTTATCTATACAAATTTATTTTAAGTTTAAATCGGCAAAAAAAGTGAGACAAGTCTGGTTAATGAGTGAAAATACCATAAATAATGTAATGTTCGATCGCTGATCACAATACATAAAGCCAGACTTTTATCTATAGGATCTACGGGAGCGATCGCTACGCCATGACAAAGCGCAAAGCCAAAAATCAGAGAATTTACAACAAAGTTTTATGAAGATTCAATTTGTTTTATGAATATTTCATTTGTTTTATAACAGGTTGATAAATGTTTGCTACAAATATCTAGGTTTTTTGAGGAGTCAGGAGTCAGGAATCAGGAGTCAGAACAAATAGCTTCGATGCCATTTTTAGTTCATAAATTCTTGAACTCGTCAAAGGAACATCTCCTGTAAAGTATTTGTATTCCCCTTATTATTCGTAACATTCTTTTTTCAAGTTGGTATTATGAACTTGGTATTATGCTCTTGACACGGGGGGCGCATTATGATTTTATTTATGAATAAATTTTTGTACTATCACATTAGAGGTGATCAAAACTCAACTTTTTGGACACCTGAAGAAGAAATGCCAACAGGGTTTAGGAATACTCTGTGGCGCTGCTAGCTTTTGTGGATTGATGCAACTGCCTGTAACTGCAGCTTCTTTCCAGACTACTTTTACCTTCTTATCCGATCCAGACTTTTCTAAAATGCTTTTGGATTGGTCAGGTTATGACTCCTCCGGGAACGGGTTAATCTCAAGTTCAGAGGGGGAGTTGGAGAGTTGGAATATTTCTTTGTTTGATAAAAATAATGTACTTAAATGGAGCGATCACGTCGTTCAGGAAGGTACAGTCCTTGATACTGCTGACGGCCTAGATCGTTCAAGCAGTGGTATACAATTTGAGTATGAGCTCGCGAATAGTAGCTTTGTAGAGTTTCAAAATGATAATAGTGGTTTGCTGGGTAACTTCACGGATGCTTTTTTGGAGGTTTATTATGAATCAGATCCGGAACCGATGATTATTATAGATAATGTTGACTTCGATCCTGCGACTCAGGTTGGAGATTCGCGAGCGATTAGATGGCCGCGTGCGAGTACGAACCCCCAGGTTGCCACGCCCGAACCTAGCCTAATATTAGGTTTGATCGGAATAGGCGGTTTAATCCTAGGCAGCAAAAGAAAAACTAAAGGCTAAAAAGTTGTAGGTTGGGTTGAGGTACGTTTGCGGAGCATTTCCAACGGAAAAACCCAACATCCCCCAAGTTGCCAGGTTGATTTGATGAAGGTAGCTTGAGAGCAAAAGTTAACCATGGTTGTGTTGGGTTGCGCTGCCGCTTAACCCAACCTACAGTACAACAAAAGCAAGATTTTAGTTGTAGGTTGGGTTGAGTGCGACTCGTTGGGTCAAAGAAGCTAAATTGCAACATGACCCTTTAACCAATGGTTAAAAACTCATAACTCATGGAGGTTCAATTCCTTCCCTCTCAGCTAGGGAGTGACTTTGTAGCTCAGGTTTAATGGGTTAACAACCATTGCTCTCCGTGCATGGGCTAAAAGCGGATAAGCCTTAAGGACTAAGTACGACGCCGCCAGAGAAGTTAGCCAAGGTGAAGAACATGAATCCTGTTAAACGTTCGTCAACCTAAATCAGGGTAATTGTCCTTGTATTCCCTGTGACCAAAACGGTATAGATGACGCCCCTTTGAGTCTTCAACCGCTCAAAGGACTAGCTGGCCAATCTCGGACGACTCAGGACACTATCAAGCTAACATGAAATGAGTTATGGGAACGAAGTAACCCCTATTAGACTCTCAATCAATGAGTAGGGAAAGTTTAACCAATGTCTATTAGGGATAAGGATTCCTCAAGAAGCAAGCCTGAAGTAATTTTCAGGATATGCAGACGTGGTCCGGTAGTTAAGGTAGGCGGTAAAAGCAGAAACTAATATAGCCGAAAACGTGATATTAGAGCCACTTCAAGAGTAGGAGACTCTGAGTGCCAAAATAAACCTCCCGGCAAAGCGCCAAAGGTAATAATATTAACGTGGCCTGACCCGACTATATATAGATATAGGCGGTAAAAGGAAGTATGTGAACCTAACCTCGAAGTCACCTTAATTATCAGGAGCCGTGTGAGCAGGAAACTCTCATGCACGGTTTTGAAGCAGAGGTGAGGGATAGCAATATCCCCATCGACTGTATCGGTACGTTTGCGGAGCATTTCCAACGGAAAAACCCAACATCCCCCAAGTTGCCAGGTTGATTTGATGAAGGTAGCTTGAGAGCAAAATTTAACCTTGGTTGTGCTGGGTTGCGCTGCCGCTTAACCCAACCTACAGTACAACAAAAGCAAGATTTTAGTTGTAGGTTGGGTTGAGGTACGTTTGCGGAGCATTTCCAACGGAAAAACCCAACATCCCCCAAGTTGCCAGTTTGGTTTGATGAAGGTAGCTTGAAAGCCAAAAATCCTGGTTGTGTTGGGTTGCGCTGCCGCTTAACCCAACCTACAGTAAACTTCAGATAGAAATTACTTCTGACTTCTGACTTCAAACTTCTGACTTCTTATCACTCCCACTCAATAGTACCAGGAGGTTTAGAAGTAATATCATACACCACCCGGTTAACACCCTTCACCTCATTCACAATCCGATTAGAAATACTTTCCAACAAATCATAAGGCGCACGAGACCAATCTGCAGTCATCCCATCCTCACTAGAAACAAACCGCAAAACAATAGGATAAGCATAAGTACGTTTGTCTCCCATTACCCCCACACTCCGAATAGGCAACAACACCGCAAACGCTTGCCAAAAATCGTGATACATTCCCTGTTGCTTAATTTCATCCCGCACCACAAAATCAGCATCCCGTAATATTTTCAACCGTTCGTCTGTAACTTCCCCTAAAATCCGAATTGCTAATCCCGGACCAGGAAAAGGATGTCGTCGCACAATTTCTTCTGGTAAACCAATGGAACGCGCTACCTTTCTGACTTCATCCTTAAAAAGTTTGCGCAGAGGTTCGACTAACTTAAATCTCAAATCTTTCGGCAAACCGCCAACATTGTGATGACTCTTAATTTTTACCGCCACCCGCTCCCCAGTTTTGGGGTCAACATTAGTGTTAGCAGATTCAATCACGTCTGGATAAAGAGTACCTTGAGCGAGATAATCAAAAGGTCCTAAACGTTTTGACTCTTCCTCAAATACCTGGATAAATTCATGTCCGATTAATTTGCGTTTCTGTTCTGGATCGGTGACTCCTTTGAGTTTATCTAAGAAGCGTTCCCGCGCATTCACATATTCAACTGAGATATGAAAAGATTCGTGAAATATTCTTACCAAGTTCTCCGGTTCATACTTCCGCATAAATCCTTGATCGATAAACATACAAGTTAATTTATCCCCGATCGCCTCATGGAGCAAAAACGCTAAGGTTGAAGAATCAACCCCTCCAGACAGAGCTAATAATACTCGTTTATCCCCTACTTTAGCTCTAATTTCTCGAATCGCTTCTTCCACAAAAGCTTCTGTCGTCCAAGTTGGTTCGCACTGACAGATATGGTAGACAAAATTCCGAATCAAAGCTTGACCCCCAATAGAATGAACTACCTCTGGGTGAAACTGAGTACCATAGAGCTTTTTGTCATGGTTAGCGATCGCTGCACAGGGAGTATTATCGGTATGAGCTAATACTTCAAAACCAGAAGGCATTTTTGTCACAGAATCTCCATGACTCATCCACATAGTTGTACCTTCTTCTACATTCGTCAGCAAATCTGTAGGATCGTCTATTGATAGAAATGCTTTACCATATTCGGCAAGTTCAGCGCGTTTGACTTCTCCACCAAGTTGTTGTACCATCAACTGCATACCGTAGCAGACTCCCAAAATGGGTATACCCAAATTCCAAATTTCCGGATCGCAATGAGGCGCCCCTTCATCGTAAACAGAATTAGGTCCGCCAGAAAGAATGATTCCCTTGGGATTAAGAGCTGCCAATTTTTCAGCAGTTGTACAATAGGAAACAACCTCTGAATATACTTGAGTTTCGCGAATTCGCCGGGCAATTAGTTCAGAATATTGAGAACCAAAGTCCATAATCACGATCATTTGACGGTTAAACTGAGTGAGAGAATCTGAACTTTCTTCTGTCTGTGTTGTTAGAGTCACGATTAATATGCTACTAGACTAGAGTAATGAGTGAATTTAGAATTTAGAATTTAGAATAATGCAGAATTAATTTTTAACTCTAACAGGACTTACACAAATTGACTTTTAAACCACCATCTGTAGGGGCGAATGGCATTCGCCCTCGCTATATTTAGAGTCTTTGCGTAAGTCCTGTCTAAGTTTTTTTATTTTGGAATTTCTAAACTTATCTTTTTATGAATTAAAATTAAGAATTGAAAACTTTAGCTATAGCAGGGAATAGGGAATAGGGAATACGAGTGAAAAACACTTCCTAGTCTAAGATTCATCATCAGTCTATGTCCTAACCAATTCTGTCTTAGCTATATTCATTAATCCATTAATTTAACTAGCTATCAGCAAGTAGGGACGAATGGCCATTCGTCCCTACTTGGGTTGAAATCGCCGGTTTCTATAAACCGGAAGGTGCGCAGAGGGTTAACAAAATCCCTTCTAAACCTTTAGTGCTGAGTGCTGATTGCTTTTTTAATAATTCTGCATTCTCAATTCTGCATTCTTAATTTAAAAAAGATTCATTAATTTAATAATTCTGCATTCTCAATTCTGCATTCTCAATTCAAAAGGGTATTCTTAATAGAATAACAAATTTGTGAAAAAACTGTATCAGCAACTTCAGTTTTACAGAAAATTTGGCGATCGCGGTTAAACAACATGGAACCTACTTGGACCTGCTTTTGACTATGATTAAAAATATAAGCTTGGCAACGTTGGTCAATTTTTGAGGCGATCGCCCCATACACCCTACCCACCCAGTCATTTTCCCCATTCATATCTAAGTTCCGCAGCAGTTTCAAAGCATTCTCGGCAGTAGTACAAGTAAAAATCTCTTGTAGCACAGAGGTAGGCAAACCTATATTTGCACAGTGAGCAGTCAAAATTTCTAATCGTCCGTCAGCTAGATGATGATGAGTATGAAAAATCCCGCCAGCTAATTTA
Organism: Okeania sp. SIO3I5; assembly: GCF_010672085.1. Lineage (GTDB taxonomy): Bacteria > Cyanobacteriota > Cyanobacteriia > Cyanobacteriales > Microcoleaceae > Trichodesmium. Next base: position 42,324 of record NZ_JAAHHT010000001.1, on the reverse strand, counting down.
ATTAATTTGCCGTGATAACCTAATAATAAAATAGACTCTACTCCGGCAATAGCAGCAGCAACCAACATTGGGCCTAACCAGTTAGCTGTTTTGACAGTCTGTTGTGCAGGTATTCCCATTTTCTTGGCTATATCTAAACCATTTTCCCCTACACAAAACACCAAACTATTAAACTGTACTGCCTTTTGTTGTAGTTCTTCCTGGTAAACTTCAAGTTGTCCAGGCACACTCAAAGGTTGAGAAACCCCCGTAGTGCCTAATAAAGAAAGACCTTCAACTATACCAAAAGCAGAATTAGAAGTCCGAGTCGCTAATTGACGACCTTCTGGTAAAATGATACTGACTTTAACTTGTTCATTTTGGTTGAGCAAAGGTCGAAGATTTTCTTGCAACAGTCGTCGCGCATAACTATATATAGCTGTTTCCCCAGAATGAATATTATGTCCAATTCCTGCTCCACCTATAACTACAATTTGTTCGGAAGCATCAGTTGGGGAAACCGTGGCCAGTTCTACCATTGCCCAAACAGGAGTATTGCGAGTTAGATCGAGATTATTACCAGGATCGGAACGAGTAATAGCTAAAGCAGTATTACTTTTGAGCAAAGCAATCTGTTCGATAGGGATATCAACAATTTCTGCTGGTTCTAGTAAATTAATTGATACGGTAGACAAAGACGAGGTATTTTGACGTATCCAATGGAGCGCAGCTACAGCAGCAGCACAAGCAAATACAGGTAAAGTATATCCAGGGCGAGGTTCAGTCATCAGTTATCAGTTATTAGTTATCAGGAAGTTATGAAGGTAAATTACGGCATTGGTAAATTAGGGTATGATTTGTATTTTTTGGTAATTCCTAAACTATTGAATAACAAATATTTGAGATTGTTCAATTTTTATTTTCATACCTTTATTTACCAACACCCAAATTACTATAGCAATCCTAAATAGGTTGTAATATCATGTCCGGTTGAATAGTTATAAATAAGGAAGGAGGAGTCAGGAGGTAGGGACGTATTGCTGACGCTTTCGCTCCGCTAACGCTGCGCGACATGTAACGCATTAATGTTCAAGCAACGTCCGTAGGTCCTCAGGAGGGAAGAGAAGAGAGTTTGAATGTATAAGGAGGAAAAAGTTTTTTTATGACTAATTATCCGGACATGATATAACAATTCAAAAACTAGAAATAAACTCTGCAACTCTTCCCTATTGCCCATTGCTTATTCCCTATTCCCGAAAAGCGGTAAGATTTTTATACACAAATATATTAGAGGATTGCTATATTAGACATCTCCAAAAATCAAAAATAGAATCAATTCTTATCTATAAAATCATCGGTAGTCCTGCATTGTAATGGTGAAAATATATATTTTTTAATTTCTTCCCACACCTCCCACACGAACCAACCTCCCACACGAACCAACCTCCCACACTCTCTCTACCATTCCTCAGCACCACCACCAAATCATCAATTACTTCTCCCTGTTCCCAGTTCCCAGTTAAGTGTTCCCTGTTCCCTCCTTTCTGGAGATATCTATTAATTCCTAGAGATAAAATTCCTAAAATTTTCTCTAAGTTATTAACAACATATTCTGTCGCGGTTGGTAGAAATATTTGCCCGTATGGAGCTTGACTTTTTGAGATCACAGGAATTCCTTGAATTTTAATTATTTTACCTGATATTTTTTCAGACTCATTCCCACTTAATTCTCCTATCTTTTTATATTTTTCACTCGCGACCAGTATCATCTACGTGCGCGATTTATTTTTAAAGGACAGTAATAAATTTTTCCTATATTATCTATTAATCCCATTAACCTTTGTGTTGCATACCAACTATCCATTACAGCGCTTTTCAAATCAATGAACCACATCGTCACAAGTATAACCCTAGGCGAAGCGTGAACACTTAACACTTAACACTTAACAGCAGACTTTTAAAGGCTTTTTCTAGGTCATGCTGCGCAAACAGGATTTAGAAATGTCCGCGCCCTTATAGCAGTTTTCATGCTCTCTTGACCACAGTTGTAATCATCCGGGGTTTTTATGGAAGATTTGTATTCTTTTGTTACTAACCTTTGACTCATTACTCCTTACTCATTACTCCTTACTCATTACTCCTTACTCCTACAACAGTTTTGTGGTCTACTCAACTGAAAAGCGCTGTAATACAGTCTTCAATGGTAATTTTTTCTTATTTACCACACATAAAATCATTCGGACATGATATTATCTGCATAATAGAGATTAGCTGGTAAAAATTTAGAATCATTAACCAGTATGCACCATTCTCTAACTTTTGCCGGGGAATGGTTTTTTTCACTTAGAACTTTGTACTCTCCAGAATTCTATAATTACTTCAGTATTCAATCTCCCCTACTCCCCTACTCCCCTACTCCCCTATTCCCACACTTCCCCACTCCTTAAGGACTACCTAAAGTTGTAATATAAACAACTGCCTCATCGACAGGAATACCTAAAACTTCATTCACGCGATCGTCAAAGAAACCAGCAATACCACTAACACCTAAACCCAGATGAATAGCTGCTAAATTCAGTCTTTGCCCTAAATGCCCTGCATCTGCATGGAGGTAACGGTAAACCCGATCGCCATATTTGCCTACAGCTTTTTTCAGATCGGCAGTATGAAACAAGACAACAGCAGCATCCCTACCTAAGTCTTGCCCTAAGCACAAAAAATGTAACTCTTCTCGGAAATTTTTAAACCTAATTTGTCGCAACTCTTGAGCCATTGGGGCATAATAATAACAACCATCTTCTAAACCATCTACTTCAGAAACTGCAATAAACGTTTCAATCAAACTTAGGTCAAAATAATCAGGATTACCATCTAATTCTTGATTAAAGTAATGCTGGGATTGATAAGTAAAATCTAATACAGCTAATAATTCCTTTAAAGGAATAGCTTCTCCAGTATAGGCGCGAGTGGAACGTCGTTTGAGAATTGTATTTCTGAGACCTTCTAAGTCTTTACCCCAGGAAATGGAAGGAGTAACAGTGGAAACTTTTGTACAAAATGGAAAGTTATATTTATCTTCTGAATATTCTGGAGTTTCTCTTGTTTTCCAAGCAGGTACTTTTGGAGAATTTGAGTTAATGTGAGTCGCTTCATGTAAATATTTTAGCAGTTCACCATCTGGAATCATTGGATAATCTGTTTGAGTACCAGAAGGTAAAGCAGTTTGCCACTGAGGCAAATTTTGTTCGATATCTAGTAAGTCTGCTAAAGCAACAATAGCGATCGCCTGTTCTTCTGTTGTATCTAAATAAAGCATTTGATTTATTGCTTCATCATTAAACCCCCCAATTAGATGCGGTCGGTAGTTACTCAAAGCAGAAGCTAGTTCAATGTTACCTAATAAGTGACCTGTATCTAAAAATATTCGTCTATAGGCGCGGTCTTCGTAACGCCAAGCAGAACGATAAAAGATGGCAGTAATGGCGATCGCTAATTTTGTATTTTCTAGAGCTGGATGCCAAAAACAAGCATCCTGCAATTCTGGCCATACTCTATTGTCCCAAAATCTCAGTAATGAATGAGTTTTGGCCTGATAGTTATATAATCCCGCAGGTAATAGGGTTGTGCCACGGGAAATTAAATAAACCTCTGCTGGATACAACCCCCCAGCAGAAGGAGCTGCTCTTAAGTAATGATTTCCCATCATTGTTGCTATCTTAGCAGTCAAGCCATAGCTACACATAAGTAAGTTGGATAGGTTTTCTCCTTCTTTGGAGTCTTTTTCTGGATTAATTTTTTCTTGCAGATAGGGTTTCAGGTCAACAGTTGTGCCAATTTTATACTCTTTGAATGGTATTGGTTGATTTTCCCAGTCTAGTTGATGACTTTTACTCCCAATCGTTTCTGGGTCGTATTTTGTCCGCTCATGGTAATGTTGGGCAATAGATTGTCTAATTTCTGGCATTATTTTATTAGGATTCGTCTGACAATGATTCTAATAGACATTTCCAATAATAAAAAATCCAACCAATACTTCCCCCTACTCCTTACTCCCTACTCCCTACTCCCTACTCCCTCTTCCTGACAATGATTCTAATAGACATTTCCAATAATAAAAAATCGGCCTTCCTGAATGATTGTATGATTTTTAGTAGGGGCGATTCGCTTGCTCGCCCCTAAAGTAGTCAGTAGTCAAAACAGCTTTTTTCCTTACTATCAACCTTACTCTGATCCGAATTTCATACCTTATTTCACCAATGCCAAAAAATCAAACTAATTATTGCTCTGCTGATTAAATATCAAAGCATTTACAGATAAAGGTTTTAGCCATTTTAAGTCGTGAAAAAGTATCAGTTTTTCGGTAAAAAGAGCTGCATAAAGTGAGGACTTTGGGGCAGGGCGAGGCAGAAAAATCAAGGAAAAATTATTTCTCCCACACTTCCCACACCTCCCACACTTCCCACACCTCCCACACTTCCCACACCTCCCACACCTCCCACACTTCCCACACCTCCCACACCTCCCACACTTCCCACACCTCCCACACTTCCCACACCTCCCACCCTCCCACACTCCCTACTCCCTCTTTTAAGAATTATGAATGAAAATTTTACAAATCTTAAAAAAGGATTAGAATCCCAGTAATTTTTATCAGGCCATCTTAGTATAAATCTTGATAAATACAATAAGTATAAATACTCATTATTTATTTAATAAATGATGATTATCAACTGCTAACCAGTAGCTCTAAAAATATTGAAATGGAGAAGATGAGTGCAGAAGAATTACTATGGAGATATGCTGAGGGTCAAAGAGAATTTTCTGGCATTGATTTAAGTAATATTGAATTATTTGAAGCTAATTTAGAAGGAATTAATTTAGAAGGTTCTAATTTACAAAGAGCTTATATGCCTTATGCAAATTTGAATCAAGCTAACCTCCAAAGATGTAATTTGCTGGAAGTAGAAATGGGAGATATTAAACTTTATCAAGCTAACTTATCTGATAGTAATATTCAACAGGGAAATCTATCGAGAGCTAATTTACGTCATGCTAATTTTCGTGGTGCAAATTTGAGTAGAATTAATTTGCAAGGTGCAAACTTATATAAAGCAAATTTAATAGATACAGATTTAAGGTATGGAGATTTGAGAGGAGCTAACCTAGAAAAAGCAAAGTTAGATAATGCTAAATTGGGATGGTGTAATTTATTTCGAGCTAGACAAATTGATTTATCAATGGCAGAATACGATCATACTACTATCAGCCCTGATGGATATTGAATTTAGAATTTAGAATTGATTTAAGAATTTAGAATTCAGAATTCTCAATTCAGAATTGAAAGACAAAGTTTAAGAATTTAGAATTCATGGAATAGGGAATAGGTATGGAGGGAATCAGGGGGATAAAATAGTTTATTTAATGTCTTAAAATTGATTTAATTAAAACTTTTGCAAGAGGTATTCTCTATATTTAGAATTGAACTACAAAATTTAATAATTTTCAATCAGGACTTACGCAGAACCACCATCTCTTGGTGCGCGTTCCCTTGCGACTTTCGTCGTCGCGGGGTCGCACCGCTATCTAGTAGTGGCGAGTCGCGACTCGCCACTACAGATGGTGTATAATTTGATATGCATGGCTTTAGTCCTCTCAGTTCTAAATTCTAAATTCTCAAAACCTTCTGACTTCATTTGATATAATAAAAGTTTTGCATAAATAATAATAATTGCTGGCAGGAGACAAAAATAATGGCCAAAATGTACTATGATACCGATGCTAACCTGGACATCTTAAACGATAAAACGATCGCCATCATTGGCTATGGTTCTCAAGGTCATGCTCATGCCCTTAATCTCAAAGATAGTGGCTCAAAAGTAATTGTCGGTCTCTATCCAGGCAGTAAATCTACTACCAAAGCAAAAGCAGAAGGTCTAGATGTTTACCCAGTAAATGAAGCTGCCGAAAAAGCAGACCTAATAATGATTCTATTACCAGACGAAGTACAGAAAACAGTCTATAAAAATGAAATAGAACCCCATCTCAAAGAAGGAAAAATCCTAGCTTTTGCCCACGGTTTCAATATTCACTTTGGTCAAATTCTGCCCCCATCAAATGTGGACGTAGTAATGGTAGCACCAAAAGGCCCTGGACATTTAGTTAGACGGACTTATGAACAAGGAGAAGGTGTCCCCTGTCTATTTGCCATTTTCCAAGATGCTTCGGGTCTTGCCCGCGATCGCGCCATGGCTTATGCTAAAGGTATTGGTGGTACCCGCGCCGGTATTCTAGAAACTACCTTCCGGGAAGAAACCGAAACCGACCTATTTGGCGAACAAGCAGTTCTCTGTGGCGGTATCAGTGGGTTAATTAAAGCTGGATTTCAAACCCTAGTAGAAGCTGGATATCAACCAGAACTAGCTTATTTTGAATGTCTCCACGAAGTTAAACTTATAGTCGATCTAGTTGTCGAAGGTGGTCTAGCAAATATGCGCGACAGTATCTCTAATACTGCTGAGTTTGGCGACTACACTCGCGGACCTCGCATCGTTACCGATGAAACTCGCGCCGAGATGCGGAAAATCTTAAGTGAGATTCAGTCTGGTCAGTTTGCCCGCGAATTTGTCATGGAAAACCAAACAGGCAAATCTGTATTTACTGCTATACGTCGCCAAGAAGCGGAACATCCTATTGAAGAAGTTGGCAAAGATTTACGCGCCATGTTTAGCTGGTTAAAGAAACGCTAAAAATTTCCTCGTTGAAGGGGTGACAATTAATTGTAGGGGTTTGGTCTCCAAACCCCCTACTGGTGAGCGTGAGTGCGGGAAGTTTTTCTCCAAGACTCAAGCCTCAATTTAGGTCATTTGACATACTGCTGGATCACTCTTTAATTATTAATTACAGCAGATTCAGCGCGTCATGAGGTACAAATATATTATAAAATTGTAGCACAGCCTTCTAGACTGTTACAGTCGTACCTCACAGATCAAAAATACGCTGTATTAACTATTAATTAATAATCAGAAAACTATTTAATTATTAATTATTAATTATTAATTATTCAACTAGCTTTTCAAATCTCTTTGCCTGTTTAATACCGAACACTCTTAGGTCGGAACTGGCCTCGCCAATAGGACGTATTGTCACCAAAATAACATTTACTTGAAAAAAGTGGGCTGGATTAACCATTTAAACACACATAAGTGTTTTGATAATTATTTGTGGTTAGTCTATTCTGTTTTACCAGGAGTTTCCAATTTTTCTAAAGCTTCTTCTGTACGTTGATTAGTATTTTTAGGTTTTAACCACCTAGGCCATAACCCAACCACAAATTTACGACTTTCTAAACTGGCATTTTGGACAGGTTCGGGCATGAATTCCAAACTGTCTCCAATAGTTACAAAAACTATAGCCACAATGACGAATAACCATATTAAATTTTTATTCATAAGCTGATATTAATTAGATGTATTTGTTTAACTCTAGTATTCCTATTATACCAATTTTAAAAAATAATGTTACAAATAATAAGGGCAATAAAAAGACTTGACAGGAGATGTTCCTTTGACGAATTCAATAATTTATGAACTAAGAATGACTAAGAAGCTATTTATTCTGACTCCTGACTCCTTAAAAAAAACTAGATATTTGTAGCCAACATTTATCAAATTGGTATTACTGACAAAAATATCATAATTTATCTCAACGTTGGTTGAAGATCCGCGCTCTCCCTTTGGCGGAGCAAGTGCGGTAGCTATAAGGGGAGCGAAGAGATGGGAAAACCAATCAATAAGAGCGCTTTTACAGATAAGTATGTTAAAATACAAAAACTCAACTAAAAACCAAGGTTGAGATATTAATTGTTTTTTTTCAAGTCCCGTCGCCGTTCGCGTAGCGTCCCGGAGGGAAGGGGCACTGGTCGATTACTTATCGGACACGCAGGAAACGTAACCCACTCCCGCTAGAGGGATGGGTGCATTTTTCAGTGAGGTGTCAACTGGCCCCTACTGGAGACAGAATTTTAGAAGATAACCATAGCTGCCGTAATTGAGTAATCAATCAAGCAAGTATTTATGCTTAATTATTGACTCGGAATTTGATCAACGAAAAAAGTAATTGAGATGATTTGCATAGTATAAATACTTACCAAATCAAGAATTTTGATGCTACTTTTAATAATACAAATTGAAGTGCGGAATGTGGGTTAGAAGATTACGGCCAATGCTGACAAAGGCCATTTGTGCTTAAAGAGCGATCGCTACAATTTACCCAAACAAATTATAAGGTTAACTTTCCTGGCTGTTGTCCCGCGCTCTCCATCCCCCCTAACCCCCCGTGCATAGGGGGGAGGGGGAGCGTCGGGATGAAAGCCTGGGCCCGGATTCGGATACCTTCATAAGCTAAACGTTTATATGCCCAAGACACAAGCTAAGAGCATTTTGTTATTGTAAAAGTCAAAACAGGGGGAGGACATCACCTCTGTCATGCGCAGCGGTCAGGGTTTCCCAGACGCTCAGAATCCCGCTTTGTCCATCCCCCCTAACCCCCCTTTGAAAGGGGGGAATAGAAGGGCAACGTCGGGAGTATGTCAATGGCTTGTTTGTCCATTGTGAGACCTAAAAAAAGCTATAACCTTGATCTGTAAATACTTTGAGATTTAATCAGCAAGCCGTAAGTAACAATTTATCTCCTTTTTTTTTCAGAGTGAATTGAGGGGCTGAAGCCGTACTACGAAGCTAATTATTATTGCTTTGGAGCGTCATATCAAATCCTTTAACCCCTAATCTATTATCCCTGAGCTGAAGCGCAACTACAAACAAAGGCTTGTAGTTGCGCTTCAGCCCCTCATATATTTTCCTTGGGTTCAAGCCTAACTACGAGCTTAGAATTTGTTGGGTTTCTTCCCTCAACCCAACCTACTGAAAAAAAAATTTCTTGGGAGGTGATATGAAATTTTGGCAAGGTGGGTAAGTTAGATTCAGGAGAAAAAATTTATTTGTCCAATTGTTATAGGAGAAAAAATGAAAACTGAATTTAAGGCTAAGTTCTTACAGCACGTTGCTAAGAAGAGAAAAGAAGAGGGTTTCACTCTGATTGAACTGTTGGTGGTTATCATCATTATTGGAATTTTGTCTGCTATTGCCTTGCCTTCTTTCTTAAACCAAGCTAATAAAGCAAAGCAGTCTGAAGCAAAGCAGTATTTGGCTTCTATTAATAAAGGTCAACAAGCTTATTATGCAGAGAACGGTGGTTTTATCACAGATAGAGCTCAGATCGGAAAATTAGGTCTAGGCATTAAAACTGCAACAGGTAATTACACTTATGACATAGGTGCGAATACATCTGCCGAAGGTGGAGCAAATGCTTGGACAGCACAAGCTGTTTTTGGTGTTAAATTTTATGCAGGTTTAGTATATTTGACTGATGCCTCTGGAGCCCTGACTTCCCAAAGTGCTCTTTGTGAGAGTACAGACGCATCAGCACAAGGTGCTAACACATCAGGTGATCCACTAGCTTTGACTGAGTGTGGCGGTGATTACCCAGAAGATGTATAGTCTACCGTTTAGTATTTAGCTTTATGGGTATAACTAGCCCATTTATATAATAGTTGACATAATTAACAAAACTTTGAAGCTAGAAATAGGTAGTACGCTAAGTGCTACCTATTTTGTAGTTTTTATGGCGTTGGTGAGTTGTAATGATTTTTAGATTAAGTATCAACAGCTAAACATAAGTTTTTCAATTTTACCTTCAGCTACTTACTATTATATTTGAGCAACGCCGTTTTTATTAATACTCATTAAATTACTCTTAACTATGCACTCCAACCATACTTCTGGTAATCTCACAGATTGGCAACAAGAAGCTGACGTTTATTTGAGAAAAGGAAATTATATAAAAGCAGCCAGTTTATATGAACAAGCAATAAATATCGAACCAGATCGCAAGTCATACTATTGGCAGTTAGGCTTAATTTTATTGCTACAAGGAAAAGAAGAGGAAGCACAAACAACTTGGTGGCTTGGTATGGCAGATGGAGAAGTAGAAGAGGTTGAACTGTGGATAGAAGAATTAGTAGATTTATTAGCAACCGAAGCAAATAAACAAGCAGCTACAGAAAATTATTCTGTAGCTTGGGCTATCAGACAACATATTCGGGAAATTCACCCCACCGATCTTAATAACTTATTACATTTAATTGATTTGTATATTGCTCTGGAAAACTATACAGCAGATCAATTGAACGAATATGAAATTATTACACAACTAGAAAACACCGCGCCCAAAGAACTTGACCAAAATTTATTACTACATCTACTGAGGAAACTTTTAGTATATGACCCGATAAATTTATTATCTATAGAGTTTGTATCAGTTGCTGCTGAAAAAATAGAAGATAAACCTGCACTTGTTAGTTGTTTAATACCACCTATATATCAAATTGCTTACTCCTTTGCAGAATTAGGAGTTGCCAGAAAATATACAGAAATATTGTTGAATGTTGTGCCAGAAAATCAAGAAGTATTGAGAACTATGGCGCAATTTAGCACGGAGCTAACTGATTATTCCCTGGGTCTTGAATATGCACAAAAGACTTATGCTTTATCAAAAAAAATCTTTGAAAAAGTTATAGATTATCATTTAGTTTGTCGCTCTCTTATAGCCTTGAAAGGATGCGATTTAACTGTTAAAGAAGCAGTAGAACACCAAGAAAATCTCTTAAAATCTCTAGTAGTAGAAGCTCCAGAACAACTTGCCGGATCAGCAATACGTTTGTATAGTTCTAGTTTTTTCTTCCCCTATGCCAGAGATTGCCCTGAAAAAAATGTTGAAATTCGCAGTCAGGTAGCAGAGCTTTGTCAACTGAATTTAGAAACAACTTATGCTGAACAAATTAATAAATATCGTCAGAAGTTATCTGCACAAAAACAGATAAAATCAACAAAAAAAATTCTGAAAATCGGGTATTTATCCCATTGTTTCAGAAGACATTCTGTCGGGTGGATTACCCGTTGGCTATTTAAGCATCATAATAGAGATAAGTATGAAATTTATGCCTATTTACAAGGGGCAGAAAACCGCAATGATTCTCTGCAAGAATGGTATATTCATCAAGCTACAAAAGCTCATGTTTATGGCATTGTCAATACAGAAGTAGCAGAAGATATTTATGAAGATGGAATTGATATTTTAATTGATTTAGATAGTACAACATTAACTAATAGTTGTTCGATTATGGCAATGAAAGCAGCACCTATTCAAGCAACATGGTTAGGGTGGGATGCTTCAGGAATACCAACTATTGATTACTATATTGCCGATCCCTATGTTTTGCCAGAAAATGCTCAAGACTATTACCCCCATAAAATTTGGCGACTACCTCAAACTTATGTTGCGGTGGATGGTTTTGAGGTAAACATACCCAGTATTAAACGAGAAGATTTAGGGATTCCCAGTGATGCAGTGGTTTATTTTACTGCTCAGAGAGGTTATAAATGCAATCCCGATACTGCTAGACTGCAAATGAAAATCCTTAAGGAAGTTCCCAATAGTTACTTCTTGTTTAAAAAATTTGGTGAGTCAGACGTTTTATCTGAATTGCTGATAGATATTGCTGAGTCAGAGGATATTAGTAGCGATCGCCTCATTCCTATAGAAGAAGTTGCTTTAGAAGAAGTTCATCGAGCAAATCTAGCAATAGCAGATGTCGTTCTAGATACTTATCCCTATAATGGAGCAACAACTACTTTAGAAACTCTTTGGATGTGCATTCCAATGGTAACACGGGTTGGTCAACAATTTGCAGCACGCAACAGCTACACCATGATGATGAATGCTGGTATCAGCGAAGGTATTGCTTGGACTGATGAGGAATATGTAGAGTGGGGAATTAAATTAGGAAAAGATGAAAAGTTACGTCAGGAAATATCCTGGAAGTTGAGAAAGTCGAGACAAACTGCTCCCTTGTGGAATGCGAAACAGTTTACTCGCGAAATGGAAAAAGCTTATGAGCAAATGTGGCAGAGGTATGTTGATAATTAATAATTAATAATTAATAATTAATAATTAACAAGAAGTTTCGTTTAAAATTAATTTTTTCTATTTTTCTGAGGAGGATTTGTTATGGATACTGCCATAAAATTTTATCAGGAATGTGTGCAAAAATTGCTCTGTGAATACGAATTTATCCAAGACGGGGATTCTCAAATAGAGCTAATTTTTGACGATAAACGAATGCGCTATATGGATTTATGCTTAGGATGACATAAATATAAACCCATCCATCAATGTATTATACATATTGATATTGTTGAAAATTGCATTTTAATTCAGTGTAATGATACAGAAGAATCAATAGTTGCAAAGCTAACAAAAATGGGAATTGATGAAGATAGAATTAGATTAGGTTTCATACATCCTCAACATCAAGAATATATAGGAAAAGAAATCTAATAATTACAGAATAAATAAATGGCTAAAACAGTTGAATTGAATCACTATGGGGTATGGCAGTCTGGTTATATTGTACTAGCAGAAAATAATAAACAGTGTTTGTTAACTAGACACTCTCTAGATAGTTGTGGCAGAAGCAATTTATCACAACCTTTGATAGCAGAAATTACAAATACTAGACCAGATGAAGATATTAAGCTGAAAGGTTTTTTTACAACCATTGAACAATTAATTGATAATCACATAAAATCATGGCATACGGATACACTAAAGATGGTCGTCGAGTTTACCAAGACGACAGAGGAGAATGGTTTATTGAAGAGTGCGACGGTACAGTTAGACAAGCAACACCAGAAGAAATTGAGGAAGCATACGGAGATTCAAGCTAATGATATTGTAACTGTGGTTGGATGGCCAGGCAAATATCGCGTTGTCTACAACACGAGAGAATTTGCACTTGTTGAAGGTATTGATCCCAATTGTGTGCAGTCAGGGTGGAGTCATGCTCCTAACTATGGTTGGTGCAGAGACTTTAAACATTATGTAAATTTATCAAGTCTTCAATTAGTGTAGTTCGATGCCTGCCTCCCAATGACACGGAGGTCTGAACCGTATTAGCAAAAACTCCCAGTAGGGTTTAGGTTGGGATAAACAACTCCTACGAGACATGAATTTTACTGATACTACCGGATTTGCCATAACATAATTTCGTCGATCTTTGTATTGGATGTGCTACTCTTGCCTTGATTTAATTCCAGTTTGCAAAACTGCCAAAACTTGCTGCATATTTCCTGCCAACATAGCAGACACATCTAACCACAATCCCGGAAATACTACAGAACAAATTACCCCTCGTTGCTCAGGAATCAAGGAAATATAATCCCCATCGTCTAAACGAAACCAATCAATTTTTGCCTCGAACACCTGCCAGACAATGTATTCCCGTACTCCACTACGCTGATAAGCAAGTTTTTTATTCCCTAAATCTATGGTTGCACTGCTAGCAGCAATTTCCACAACCAGTTCCGGTGCCCCTTCTATATACCCTTCATCACTGAGTCTAGACTGTCCGCCACTTTCTGGGTTAATTAGTAAGACACCATCTGGTTGTAGTTCATTATCAAGATCCAAGCGAACTGTTGGTTCAATTCCCATTTGCACTTGAGGTGTGAGTGCTTGATATACTCCTAACCAAGTAATTAAACGCCCATGGGGTTCAGCGTGAGGTTGAAAACGTAACGGGGATGCCATATAAACGACTCCTTGAATTAATTCAGCTTTTTTGATTTCTGGCATCGCTTGATAACGACGCTCAAATTCTTGTCTGGTTAAGCGATCGCCATTTTCTAATGGTGGTAATTGATAATTTAAGGTATTAGGTGATGAAGATGTCATTTCAGTTATTAGTTATTAGTTATAGCGCTAGGCGCTAGGCGCTAGGGAATAGTAAAGTGTCAAAGGGTTCCAGGATTTATAAATGTCCTAATCTTTGCTTCGACTGCTATCAAAATACCTCCTACTGAACTAGGAAGGTGAAAATACTGAATTTTCTGTTTGATAAAACAGGATTGGGTTGCGCCACCCCGCCTTGATCGGCGAAATGTTTTTGGAGCATTGCTCAAATCCCCGTTAGATGCGTCAACTTCTGTACGTCGCCAATCCGACTGCTTCCCTATCTTACTTCTGAGTTCGTTAACCTCTGTAAAGGAGAAGCTTTGAGACCTGATTTTTTCGTCATAGATTGAATTAAATTTTTGAATATTGTTTAATTGTCTATTTTTGGTAATCCTAGTTTATTTATACCTGTTTGAAAACAGGAAAATTAAATAAAGAGCAAAGGTTTTCCCCTATTCCCTATTCCCTTCTTTTAGCTAGTTAATAAATTCAAAGATTCCCAGTTTAGTACATCCTCTAAAAGAGCTTGATAACCTCTGACATTAGGATGAATCCCATCATTACAAAGACGCGATCGCCACCAACTTTCCCCCCGACTTAACCATTTTTCAAACACATCTAAATAAGGTATTTGTCGCTTCAAACAAGCTAACCGAGTCGCCTCTTTATATATGTACTGGTCATCGTGACTATAATATAAACAATCCTGGAAAGGCATTTTAGCTTGGTCAACAGGAACCATTCCTACAAATATTACAGGACAAAGTTCTTTTGATGTATCTAATAACTTATCTAAAATTGTTTGAAATTTGTAAAAATCTGTATAATAACGTCCATCTGGTCTTTGGACTCTAGCAGAATCATTTACCCCAACAGAGAGAACAATAATATCTGGCTGACGATTTCTTAATTCTCCCCGATGGCGAAACTCATCTTCTAGGCGTTGTTCCACTTGTAAAACGCGGTTTCCCCGGACTCCCAAATTATATAGTACATGGCCATAACTGTCCGGTAACATCCAATGTCGTCGTAGTCTTTCTACCCATCCACCACCTTCATAATCTCCAAAACCATAAACTAAACTATCTCCTAATGCAACTATTTTTAGAGGATGATGACGGGTCTGAGAAAAGTGCTTTGAAGTCAAAGCAGGTGATATTAACATAACTAATATAAGTAATAAAAGTAAGTATAGCAGGGAACAGGGAACAGGGAACAGGGAACAGTTAGAAAAACATTTCCCAGTCTAAGGTTCATCATCAGTCCATGTCCTAAGCAACTCTTTCTCAGCTATACAAAAAATTTAGATTAATTTTAATATAATTTATTATAATTCGTTAATATTTATTAAAATATAATTCAAAATACTACATTAATCTAGATACAACAATTTTTTGACTAATGTAGTATGATCAATTAGGTAAATAGCGTGTGCTTGTTCTCTATTCTATTCCCTATGCAAAAGCAATCTAATATTAATTCGGCAGAACTAAGTCGTAGGTCTGAGGAGCTAATCAAAGCATCTTCTAATCGTTATCGAGCAGTAGTGCAAGTAGCTAATCGTGCCAAGCGTCGTCGTTATGAAGATTTTGATAATTTCGATGAGCAAGCAGTCAAACCAGTCATCCGCGCTGTATTGGAAATGTCAGATGAGTTGATGCAGCCAGAAATAATTAGTGACGTCGGGACAAATATAGACAGGTAAATTGTATAGCTAGTAGTTAGTTGAGGATAGCCATGAGCAAAAAGCAATGGCTCAAATATTTCAAGATTACTTTAATAACAGCGGTGGTTTGGGCTGGTATAGAATTTTTGTGGACTTCTTTACCAAGTACAGCACATCCTTCCACTCATTTATTAGAACATCAGTTGAAAAAAATTACAAACCAAGACAATTCTGAGTATCCAATCAAAATTGTCCAACGGCGGGTGCGACCTACGGAAGTATGGCCATTTGTATATGAAAAAATACCAGATTTGCCATTGGAAAATAATTATATATCTCAGGAAACAGGAGAAGTAAATACTGAGGATACCTTGGTATCGCGTCTAATTAGATACCATTTTTATGTCAAAGGTCGTGCCCCAAATTATCGGTTTGATTGGAAATTAACACTAGCAGATTATTTGGGAGCCAATGATTATCTACAATCATCTGTATATCCAGGGAATGATTCTTTGACAGAAAATCCAATGAATGGCGATCGCCAAGCGATTCAAAATTTAACTCGTTCCCAGAGAAATGCTTTAGTTAATAGGTTAGTAGATATTTTTGGAGGAGACCCCAACCCTCCATCTATACCAGAAGTACAACAGAGAGATAATTCTGGTCGGTCAGTTCCAAGAGCACCAGCGATTATCCAACAAGGAGGTGCAGATTTACTTAAACCTTGACTAGCTATCAGGTTTTAGCATTTAGGCATCAGCTAAAAATTAATTCCCCCGGCGGGAAGTCCCGCGCTGTAATTTTCAATTCAGCGCCGGGATGAAAGCCGGGTCTTATTTATGTGTGCTATAATTCAGCATTTCTGATACAAAAAATAGGATTGCTCTCAAAACAGGGGGAGGGCATCACCTCTGTTAAAACTGCGGTTAGGGACACCCTGACTGAAGAATCCCGCGTTGTCCATGCCCCCTAACCCCACGAGTGAAAGCTATCCCTGATCAGGAACTCCTGAAACCCTTGTGGGAGGGTGGGGAGGATGGGGAGGTGTGGGAGGAGGGGGAGGAAGAATCCCGCCTACAATCATCAAAAAAATGTCTAATTCAATACACTTTTCTGCTGAAAAAGCCGTTTATGAAGCATGAACATAACTTGTCATTAATGCCCAAGTTTTATGTTAAGAAAGATGTTTATAAAGCATAGGAGTGAAAGGGGGGAATAGAAGGGCAACGTCGGGAGTATGTCAAAGGAACAGTCCCACACTATATTTGAAAAAGCTGGTGGGGCATATCAATTGAGTTTATATCCTCTATTACATATTTAGATTAGCTGATTGCTGAGTGCTTAGTGCTACTTCAAGTTATGGAACGAATAGTTAAAAGTGGAGTTGGTTGGCGCTTAGGTTGGAACCCTCAAGCAGTAAAGTTTAAGGGTTTAGTAGGTGGGGATGATTGGTCAATAGAACTGACAGAAAGGGAACTTGATGATTTTTGTCGATTATTGGACCAGTTAACCAAAACTATTAGCAAGATGGCGGATGAGTTGATGGATGGCGAAAGAATAGTCTGTGAAGCTGAAAGTGATTTGCTATGGATGCAGGTCGAAGGTTTTCCTGAAAGTTATACTGTTCAGTTTATATTAAATGAGGAGCGTAGGGGCGAGGGAAAATGGCCTGTAGATGCTGTACCTAGTTTAGTCCAAGCAGCAGAAATGTTGAAAATTTTTTGATTAATATCATATTAGGGAGTAGGGAGTAGGCAGTAGGCAGTAGTTAGGAGAAATGGGAATTATAGAGTAGGGACGTTTTGCTGACGCTTTCGCTCCGCTAACGCTGCGCGACATGTTTGCGGAGCATTCCGTAAGGAAAACGCATTAATGCTCAAGCAACGTCCCTACAGGAAGAATTGTCCCTTGATTTTTGCCCTTATCTGCCTAAAACGTTAACTTTTTGTAGCTTTGAGTCACTCAAAAGCTGGGAATTTTTTGACGAAAAAAAGGCTAAATGCTTTATATGTCAATCCTTTGAGAGTAGAACTGCCTGCCATGATCAAAGAAACTTGATACAATATTTATGGCAATATGGTATTATTAAAAGATATGCCTTAAAATATTTTGAGCCAAATTAGTTGCTAAAATGTGATATGGCGTGATATATTAGTTAAGGTTAACGGGGCGTAGCGCAGCTTGGTAGCGCACCACTTTGGGGTAGTGGGGGTCGTGGGTTCAAATCCCGCCGCTCCGATTTAACTTTCCTAGCGGGAAGTCCCGCGCTCTCCATCCCCCCTAACCCCCCTTTCCAAGGGGGGAGGGGGAGCGTCGGGATGAAAGCCAGGGCCAGGATTCGGATACCTTCATAAGCTAAACGTTCATATGCCCAAGACACAAGCTAAGAGCATTTTGTTATTGTAAAAGTCAAAACAGGGGGAGGACATCACCTCTGTCATGCGCAGCGGTCAGGGTTTCCCAGACTGAAGAATCCCGCTTTGTCCATCCCCCCTAACCCCCCTTTGAAAGGGGGGAATAGAAGGGCAACGTCGGGAGTATGTCAATGTCTTACTTATATTCCTAGTGGACTCTTTCAGCTAAAACTGTGCAATAGATTTTTGTTTTTAGGTGTCTTTTTCTCCCCACCCGGACCACACTTCCCACCCGGACCACACTCCCTATCTAACGCACCATTTAAGATGAAACAATCCACTAGGTTTGCGGGGGGAGCTTATGTTATACCAAGGTTCTACCAAAATACGCAACAAAATCTTCAATAATGGATAATGGATAATGGATAATGGATAATTACCTCTCCCTTATTTCCCCCTACTTCCCTTTTTTCTGGAGAAGTCTATTACTCATCTTCATCCTCTTCATCATCCTCTTCATCATCCTCTTCATCCTCTTCATCCTCTTCTTCTTTATCCTCCAACTCTTCCTCTTCTAACTTGTTCATACCTTTCCAAGGAACGCGATGTGGCATTTTAATCCCTTCTTTTTCAAAGGCTTCAAATATCATTCTACGCAGATATAATTCCACATCTTCATTTTTTCCTGGCTTAACTTCTGTAGTGGTTTGAATGATTAACTGATATCTATCGAAATCCTCAACCCCATTGACTTCAGTTGCTTCGATCACATCCTCATTCTCTAGCTTTAATTGTTGCCCCACTGCTTCTATAACTTGGTAAACGTGTTCAAGATTAGTATCGTAAGCAACATTAACTGTCACTACTGCTTCACTATATCTCGAATAATTAACAATACTACCAATTTCGCCATTCCGAATAATATAGTCTTTATCGTCAAGGTGAATGCGAGTAGTTTTAAGTTCAATTGCAGTCACATAACCTTTGATATCATCTATCTCAACAAAGTCACCTACCAAGTAGTAACCTTCAAACAAATTGAATAAACCAGCTACCACATCTTCAACAATACTCTGCGCCCCCATACTCACACCTAAACCAAGAATACCAGCACCTGCAAGTATAGGAGTAGGATCGATGCCGACGACATGGAGAATAGCCATGATTGCACCAAAGTAGAGTATATATTTGAGGGTACTATCAAACAATGGCAAGAGAGTCTCTCTTCTCTTTCTGTCAATTTCATTTAACTCTTCGTCCTCACTAAGTAGGAATTTTCTAGCCAAAAGTTTGCCGACTTCTTCAATTACACGACTGGTATAAAATATGCCGACAATTTGTATAATTTTAGGGCTAATAGTTGCTAGATAGGCAATAAACTCAAGTTGCTTAAATACTAGACTTGCCATGGACAAATATATTACATATTCCAGACATCGCCTTGACAACGGGATGAGATGACTCAGACTATTATATAAATTCAGCAGTCTGCTAGGGGTAGAATATTTTTGGCTAACGGCCTCTAATGTGTCGATAATTATGATATTGGCTTTAACCAGAAGTATGCCAACTGTGATAATGACATATATTCTGACAGCAATATACATATATTGCGTAATTACTTCTGGTAGTTGGATAAATTGAGTGCATAAAGTTAGACTCAATAGCCATAGAATATTAATTAGATTAAGACTGAGAAAGTCAAAGAAGGATTCTATACTTTCATCGTTTGCTGTAACATATTCAAATTTTTTGCCGCGATCGCAAAGATTATCTATTAAACGTTGAATGTAAGGTTGGGTTGCAGCGAGTAAGAATAATAAGAACAGACTTCTGCCTGCTCCCATACCTAAATTCACCCAAAATTCTCCAGGAATATTATTAATAAATGACTTTGTGTATTCTAATAAGTTTTCTCCCTGATATATCAGCCAACTATTCAGTCCTAAGATCAGTATACCCAGTAATCCACCACCTATGGTTAATGCAGTCCGAGTATTCTTTTGGATATTCTCCATTGTGATTTTAATTTTCTTGCTGGAAACAGCCTTGATTAGTTGTTTTAAAATTTGTTGAACTAACCAATTAACGGCAAGAAAAATCAAGAGTAGTAGACCAATTTCTGCGATAATAACTAAAAAGTTTTGTACTGCCAGCATTTTCTCAATTTCCTATCATAATCATACGCTTTTTCATTCCTTGAAAATCAGAGGTTATTGAACTGATTTTTGGGTCACAAATAAAATAAATCAAATAATAATTTTACACTGCTGAAATTGTTATTTATTCAAATTTTGCTCCTCATATATTTTTAACTTTTACTTTTAAACTATGTTCAATAATTAATAATTAACAATTAATAATTAATAATTACCTCTTCTGTAATAGAAGGATTGGTCAAAAGGAATTTTTTCGTTTTTTCCCCTTGAAAAGATAGGCTTTAGACCTTAATTTTTCGGTAAATATTCAGCTATCAGCTATTAGCTATTGCTGAAAAAAACTGTAGGGGTTTGGTCTCCAAACCCATTAATGCTGAACGCTTACTAATGTTTAGGAAAAATTATATTCTACTATCAATGATAAATTATATAGTCATCCTAAATGATTTGTGAAAAAAACTGTAGGGGTTTGGTCTCCAAACCTATTGGTACTGATAACTGATAAGTGAAAAAGTAAGCTCCTTTAACCGAATAAAGAACTATTCATTATTTGCGCTCTAACTGACAATTTTTTGAATTCAAAATTCAAAATTCAAAGTTCAAAAATTTTGGTTTATTCCTTAATTTCAATAATTGTTTCTGTTTAATTAAGAGTTCAAGCCTCGTTCTTTAGAACGAAAAAATTAAAAATATTCTCCTTATTTAAAATTATTTCAAACTTTTGACTTTAGGCAGAGGTTATAATGCAAGAATTCATAATTTTTAATTTTGAATTGATTTGACTGCTAAGAGCTGAATGGTTATAAGCTATATGAAATAGCATAGTTTAATACTGATTATTAATTCTCAATTAATTTGACTCTTTTTGTCTTTCTAATCTAGTAGTAACTGCCTGATAGTTAATTCGGTAGAGGTCTAATTTTTCCACTGCTTCGGGAGCTACAAAAGCATCTTGAGGTATTTCTTGAAGTAAACTAATAGCTTCTTGCCATTTACCTTGAGCTTCTTGCCAAACCTCTGTGGGATGAGGTGGATTTTGCACAATTACACTTGCTTCTATGGCTAACTTTTGAGCAGCAACTAACTTGGAAGTAGCAGTTTTTTCCAGGATTAGTTGTTCTCGAAGATTCTGATAATCTTGACGGTAAGTTTGCAGGAGTTTATTAGCTTCTTTTTTAACAGTAGTACCTTTAGGAATTTCTTCTAATAATTTAATTGATTCTAATAACTCTGTTTCTGCTTCTTCCCAAGTAGCTAAAGATAGTGGGGGATATTTAATTGTTCTCTTAGATTCCAAAGATAGTCTTTTTGCTTCTTTGATATCTGCTTCTGCTTGTTGTTGTTCCAAAAGAGCTTTTTCTTCTGGAGAAACAATAACTATGTTTTGACTTGCTTGTAAGGCATATACTACTATTCCTACCTCTACCATGAGAATAGATATTAACAAGATAATTAAGGATTTCTGGGAAAATATATTTTTTTCAGAAACCTGTTCTTCTTTTTGTTCTGTATTTATTTGGTTGAGTAATTCTTGAGAATCTAAACTTTTCTCAAGTTCACTTAAAAGTCGATCTGGTTCCATAGCTAAATGGTAATCAGTTATTAGTTATCAGTTATTAATTATTAGTACCTTCTACTTAGTTAGGAGGTAATAAATTCAGTTATCAGTTATCAGTTATCAGTACCTTCTACTGAATTAGGAGGCAAGAAAATCCGAAACTTCCTTCCATCTGGTTTCTCCCCACACTTCCCACACTTCCCACCCTTCCCACCCTTCCCACATTTCCCACCCTCCCCACTTCCCCATCTCCCTATTCCCTAACTAGAAGCACTTGTATAATAGCGCAAAGCCAGTCGCCAAAATTGAATAGAAGCAAAAAATAATCCACCTGCTAAAATCAAAGAACCCAATATCCAACTACCTCCAACTCTACCTAATATGGCTTGAGCTGGTACAGTAGTCAAAAATGCCACTGGTACAAGAAAAGTAAAAAAGAAACGATAAGCAGTAGGGTAAGCTACCATTGGATATCGTCCTGCTTCTAATAAACTTCTGAGGACTTCTG
Source organism: Okeania sp. SIO3I5 (assembly GCF_010672085.1). Taxonomy (GTDB): domain Bacteria; phylum Cyanobacteriota; class Cyanobacteriia; order Cyanobacteriales; family Microcoleaceae; genus Trichodesmium. The sequence continues at coordinate 20,252 of NZ_JAAHHT010000001.1, read as the reverse complement.
TTACATTGTAAATCTTGACAAACCAAATACTGGTAGATCCCAACATAAACCAGAGACTATAAAGAATAATTATCCCACAGACCAGTGGTACTATACTAAATAAATAATCGACAAATCCTAAACCTAGTTTACTACCAGCATATCCTAACAGCAATCCACCAAAAATTACATCTGGTATTCCCCAGGGAGATACTGTACGAGTAGAAAGCCAAAATTGACTACTAATAGGTTTGAGGAGGACAAAATCTAGAGTACCTTGTTGTACTTGTTCCACAATTCGATTCAAATTAGGAATCAAAAAAATTGCTGAAAGACCCTGTAAAATAGTAAAAATTGCTAGGATAATTAAAGCTTCTTCCCAATTCCAACCTTCAAATTTGTAGCCTGTTCTATAAAATAGAAATAAACCAAATAAGCTACCAAATAAACTTCCTATACTACTAATAGCTGCAATAATAAAATTGAAACGGTATTCCAATTCAGCAGCGATCGCTGCACTCCAAAACAATTTTAGTGTTTGTAGGTATCGTTCCATTTTGATTTAATTTCACTCTTTAATTTACCGAAAAATTGGTCTAAAGCTTTGTATTTCTAGGGCAACTTTTTGATTGATTAGGTAGTGCCGTCTCAAGCTTGAAAATGTGGGTTAAAAAACCTAACCCCCCAACCCCCTTCCCTGCAAGGGAAGGGGGAGTTTTCTCCCCTCTCCTGCGAGGAGAGGAGTGGGGGGAGAGGTTTTCGCTCGTTGCTTGCTTCTAAACCACAATTTTAGTCTTGACACGCTAGTAGGAGGGAATAGGAAAATAAATGTCGGGTTTGAAGACCAAACCCCTACAAATTCACCTTTTAATAAATGTCATTAGATATCTCCAGAAAAGAGGGAGCACTTAACACTTAATTGGGGAGAGTAATTGATAACTTATGGATAATAATTGATTTTATTTTGTATTTTTGGAGAAGTCTATTAGAACTATTTAAGTAATATTATGTCTGGATCAGAGCGTCATAAACAAAGTTTTTGTTTGTAGTTTTGATTGAGCAATAACTATAGAAGTAGCTAGAGAAAAACTAAGCGCTCTAATTACCGCACATGATATAAGTAGGTAAAATTCAACGTCAAATAATTGCAGCGAGTAAGTTTTCCTCACTCATGGCAGAATTCTGTAGAGGAAATTAACAAATTTCTCCTACACTTAATTTTTTTTATGACTTGAAAAGTAAAATTGTTAAGTGGAAAAAGAAGAAAGAATTTTGATGAGAAGCTTGTTCAACAATTAATAATGAATAATGAATAATGAATAATTACCTCTCCTTGAAAAGAAGAGGATTGACTAATCATGAAAATTTTTATTTATTATCCCCTATCCAAGGGGAGGCTTTAAACCAAAATTTTTCGGTAATTAGATAAAATAGTTATTCACAATAAATACCATCAATATATTTGTGTGCTTCCTTTCTTACCAAATAATTAATAATTAAATCATTAAATAATTCAGCTTTGTTAACCTCCCCTTTTAAGCGTCAATCCTCTCCCTAAAAGGGAGAGGTAATTATCAATTATCAATTATCCATTATCCATTAATGAATTCTTCCTCCTTCCTTTTAATTACTAACTTGAAGTTAAAAGTACAAAATCAGTTACTTTACCTCCGCTATAGCTCCGCCAATGTTCTGATACTTGAAAAAAAGCTTCATTATACTGAGTTTGATTCATAATTCTGAAAGTTTCTGAAGGATAATTTTTCTCTTGGGGAGGTTGATTTTTTCTGATATTAGCAACTAAGTTTTCCATAAATTGATACCCATCACAAAAAGCATTTGGTGGCTCACCCATTTCTCCGTGACTATAAGCTTTTCCAGCAAGATAAATTATATTGTGATAAAAAGAATGTGAGTCCATTTTATCTATATGCCTGCGTAATTTTAAAGGTGATGGGGCGATTAAATAGACATCTTCACAATCAGGTTCAGCATACATTAATTCATCCCAATTTCTATAAGATTGTAGTGTTTCTCCTGACTCTAATTCATAACCTAAAGCAAACTGCATTTCATCTAACAAATCTGGCTCCCAAGAATTTTGAGATATTCGTTCGAGCCAATAGTGAATAATATTATAAAATTCCATGTCTGGCAAGGAAAGTAATGCGTCTTTGACGGCATCAGTGTGTAATTTTGTTTTGATTTTCATGGTTTTACCTCCTTTTTTTGTTTGTTTGATAGACTTTGATTTAGTTTAGTTAGTTAGCTTTTCTAAAGGAAATCTCCTTCAGGATTAAGTATAAATATTTGGCAATATTCTACTTGTATAGGAAGTAGAAAATGATGATTTTACTTCCTTCTATAAGACTGAGTTATGCTTTGGATATCCCGTCTCTAATACTGAGGAACGTCCTTTTAGTCCGGCCTCTTATTTTTCTTAGTCTTTTGGTTTTAGACAATGACTATTTATTTTGTCGATCCCTATCAATAATGATATGGTTTAGATATAATTCTCTAGTAGGTGGGTAAATTGTATAAGCAATTATACTTTTGCTACAATTTTCAATACTCCTCCGGTTGGTAGTCCATCAACATATTTTGTGTTTAGGGTCGGACTTCAGAGAAGATTATTTATATGCCAAAACTATTAATATAGTATATAAACAAATTTTTGTAAATCCAAGTTTTGGCTATTTATATCAGTTTTTAATTTTTAATTATAAGATTATAGAATGACTGGGATATCAAGAGCGATCGCCTACTATGTAAACAAACAAAGATTTTGGGACAAGACAGGATAGATATAGAATCCACCTTGGTAGTCCTGCTCGTGTAATGGTATACACCGAATGCCGAATACCTGTAACGAATAATTAATAATTAATAATTAATAATTAAATAATTAACCTTTAAAGTCTCCCCAATAAAGGGGAAAAAGCGGTGGAGGGATGGATGGGTTACCGGCGCCAGATCCAATCACCAAATTGAGAAATAAATTTTCTCCGTAAAAGGGAGAAGTAATTATCCATTATCCATGAATGAAGATGCACCACCACCTGTATCTTTAAGGAAGTCAGAAGTTATAAATCAGAATTAAATCGTTCAGTAAAATACTTATAATTAGTTTTGTTGTTGTGCTTTAGCGCTTCAAATATGTCTAGTAGACTGACACACCTTAAACGGTGCAATAAGTGTAGGTTGGGTTGAGGAACCCGTTAGCGGAGCTGATCCGCAGGATAAACCCAACAACAATCTTCCCCTCCTGGGAGGGGTTATATCATGTCCGGTTGAATAGTTATAAATAAAAATGGAGGAGTAATGAGTAATGAGTAATGAGTAATGAGTCAGGAGGGAAGAAGAGGGAAATTTAAGCTATAAAGAAGAGAAAGTTTTTTTATCACTAATTATCCGGACATGATATTAGGGGTGGATGCCGTACGGACGTTTAGCGTTCCGCATAACTCCGTTAACGCTCAGCGACATGGAATAGGAGCATGACCTTAGGAAAACGCATTAATGCTCAAGCAAAGTCCCTACCCTATTACTATTTCCTATTCCCTATTCCCTAGTGCTATAAAGAAATAATAATGGTTTCTATTTATTTAATATCTATGATCATCAAACAGGATTTTATCTATTTTCATCTAGCCACAAATTTCATAGAATTAACTGAATATTTTCTAGATAAATTTGTGTTAATCCTGAAGATTTTTATTGAAGCAATTGCTGTTTTTCTTATTGCTTTTGCGGTGCTAAAAGCACTAGCACAAATGTGGAAAAGGCGAAAAAATAGGAAACTTTTTGCATCCGAAGGAACAGTCAGACTTGAATTAGGTATTTCCTTAGTTTTAGCTTTAGAATTTCTGTTAGCTGCTGATATAGTAGGCACTGCTATATCTCCTAGTTGGAGTGATATTGGAAAGTTAGCTGCAATTTCTGGAATTCGTACTTTTCTTAACTTTTTTCTCGAAAAGGAAGTAAAAGAGTTACAACAAAACAATCACTCTGATGAATAATATTTAATATCATCTCAAAATATTAGTTCAGCAATTAATAATTAGCAAATATCTGTCCTGTAATATACCAATTTTATAAATGTTTGCTATATTGTCTTGAGTAGGGGAGTAGGTAGTTGCATACAACGTCCGTACGAGAAAAGCAAACATAAAAATAATTAACAATAACTGATTAATAGGGTGCATCTCATTATATGCAAAAATACTTTTTTCCTATTCCCAATTAAGTGTTCCCAGTTAAGTGTTCCCTAGTAGGGGAGTGGGGGAGTAGGGGAGAAGTAAACATAAAAATAATTAACAATAACTGATTAATAGGGTGCATCTCACTATATGCAAAAATACTTTTTTCTTATTCCAAATTAAGTGTTCCCAGTTAAGTGTTTCCTAAAACCGATAAAAGATTTTGTAGGAAATTTATATTTAAGTAAAAAGATAAATTACGATACAAAAAAGTATACTAAATATATTCATTCTGACTCCTGACTACTGACTCCTGACTCCTAAAAAAACCTTAGCTATTTGTAGCAAAAATTTATCAAAATAGTATAATTTTGCGATTCGATTATTGTATAACCGGATTTTATTACTTAATTTTTTGGAGACAACATAAGGACAAAAAGGATTATTCTGTTACAGATATTTGAGGACAGTTCTAGTAATATTGAGATTGCCAACTATTCCAAGGTCTCAATTATTATGAATACTCAAAACAACAATATATTTACTCAAGAAGAACAAAGACTAGAAGCAAACCTCAACCATAAAGCATACTGGCGACGTTGGGGACCTTATTTGAGTGAGAGACAATGGGGAACAGTACGCGAAGACTATAGCGCAGATGGTTCCGCTTGGGATTATTTTTCCCACGAACAATCTCATTATCGTGCTTATAGATGGGGAGAAGATGGGATTTGTGGTATTTCGGATAATCATCAACGATTGTGTTTCGCGATCGCTCTCTGGAATGGCGAAGACTCTATGTTAAAGGAACGACTTTTTGGTGTAACAGGTAGTCAAGGAAATCATGGTGAAGATGTTAAAGAGTATTATTTCTATTTAGATAATACTCCGAGTCATAGTTACATGAAAGCACTTTATAAATATCCGCAAAAAGCTTTTCCTTATGCTGAATTATTAACAGAAAATCAACAGCGCGATCGTAAGTCTTTAGAATACGAATTGCTGGAAACTGGAATATTTGCCGAAAATCGTTATTTTGATGTTTTTGTTGAATATGCTAAAGCTACAGCAGAAGATATTCTAATTAAAATTACAGTAAATAATTTAGCTCCAGAAACTAAGACGTTACACTTATTACCGACTCTTTGGTTTAGAAATACTTGGTCTTGGAATGACAACTCAAAGAAACCTATTCTCAAAAAAATTAATCCTGGTCTCATTGAAGCAGATCACCCTGCTTTAGGCAAAAGGTGGCTGTATTTTCCTGAAACTATGGAACTATTTTTTACCGAAAACGAAACAAATAGACAACGCTTATCTGGAGAAGAAAATACTTCCCCTTATGTCAAAGACGGCATCAATAATTATTTAGTAAACGGTCAAAAAGATGCCATTAATCCAAATATGTATGGAACAAAATTTTCCCCATATTACACCTTAGAAATAGGAGCTGGTGAAACTCAAACTATTAAATTGAGACTTGCTAACTCTCCAGAAATTAGACAACCATTAGATACCGAATTTGACGAGATTTTTCAAACCAGAATTAAAGAAGCAGATGAATTTTATCAGCGTCTTTATCCCTGTAAAATGAAGGATGAATGGCAAAATATTCAGCGTCAAGCTTTTGCCGGATTATTGTGGACAAAACAATATTATCATTATGTTATAGAAGATTGGCTAAAAGGCGATTTAACTCAACCAAAAGTATCAGAAAATCGGAAAAATATTAGAAATTATGGATGGGTTCATCTGTTTAATGATGACATAATTTCTATGCCCGATAAATGGGAATATCCCTGGTATGCCGTTTGGGATTTAGCCTTTCATACCATACCTTTAGCAATCATTGATCCTGATTTTGCTAAACGTCAATTAGACCTAATTACTAGGGAATGGTATATGCACCCCAACGGTCAATTACCAGCTTATGAATGGAATTTTAGTGATGTAAATCCTCCCGTTCATGCTTGGGGAACTTGGCGAGTTTATCAGATAGAAAAAGAAGTTTATGGTCGTCAGGATAGAAAGTTTCTCGAAAGAGTATTTCAAAAACTTTTACTCAATTTTACTTGGTGGGTAAATCAGAAAGATGTTGAAGGAAATAATATTTTTGAAGGAGGCTTTTTAGGATTAGATAATATTGGAGTATTTGACCGGAGTTCTGAACTACCAACAGGAGGACATATTGAACAATCAGACGGTACAAGTTGGATGGCAATGTTCTGTTTGGATATGTTAAGAATAGCTCTCGAACTTGCTCTCGAAAATGATGTTTATGAAGATATTGCCAGTAAGTTTTTTGAGCATTTCTTATATATTGTTGATGCGATGAATCATTTAGGTCCTGATGAAACTCAACTTTGGGATGAAACGGATAATTTTTATTATGATGTTTTGCATCAACCAAACAAAGAAGATGTACATCTAAAAGTTCGTTCTATCGTAGGATTAATTCCATTATTTGCCGTAGCAATTATTGACTCAGAAACTTTGAAAAAATTACCGAAATTCCAGAAACGAGTCAACTGGTTTATGACAAATCGAATCGACCTTAGTGCCAATATTGCTTGTATGGAAACTTGCGGAATTGACTCAGAACGTTTACTAGCAATTGTTAGTCCGGAAAGGTTGAAAATTATCCTAGAAAAAATGTTAGATGAAAATGAATTTTTCAGCGATTATGGCATTCGTTCTTTATCTCGTTGCCACGCCGAAAATCCCTATATTTTTAATGCTAATGGTGAAGAATATAGAGTTGATTATGAACCTGCCGAATCTACCAGTGCAATGTTTGGAGGAAACTCTAATTGGCGCGGTCCGATCTGGTTTCCAATTAATTATTTAATGATCGAATCTCTGCAAAGATTTCATAACTATTTAGGTGATGATTTCCAGATAGAATGTCCGACAGGTTCGGGTCAGATGATGAATTTGTTGGAAGTATCATTAGAAATTCAAGCGAGACTAATTAAAATTTTCCTCAAGGATAAAAATGGAAAACGTCCGGTTTATGGAGATACGAAAATATTCCAAAATGACCCTCATTGGCAAGATTTAATTCTGTTTTATGAATATTTTCATGGTGATAATGGTGCCGGTTTAGGTGCGAGTCATCAGACTGGTTGGACTGGTTTAGTGGCGAAATTGATTCAGCAACGGAGTCAGTATAGTTGTGAAATTTAGTTTTGTTGGGGTTTGATATTAAATCCCTGTAGGGGTTTGGTCTCCAAACCCCTAATATTCAAGTTTAGGGCGTTGCATAAATACGCTGTGAAATGGGCATCTTGCCCGTTCCTGATTGATTCAGCAACGAAGTGAGTATAGTTGTGAAATTTAGTTTTGTTGGGGTTTGATATTAAATCCCTGTAGGGGTTTGGTCTCCAAACCCCCAAGATTCAAGTTGAGTAGTATTCGATCGCTGCTGCAATGCCCAAAACAATTTCGAGCATCTGTGTCTTGAGAAATAGTTCCTAGCTTCCGGACAAACTTCTGGTCTGCAATTCAAGTCGCTCCACCTTAACGCGCCTTGTGCCAGGCATTACAGCGGTTTTCATTTGGCTACTGTAGGGGCGATTTCCTAGGTCATGCTCCGCAAACGCGAATCGCCCCTACAGGGTTTTTGTGATGACGATGTGGTTTATCAATTTGAAAAGCACTGTAAACGCCATATCCAATCTCCCCTTGAGAAAAGAAGATTCCGTGTTTCAATCAAGATGCTTTCCTACGGAATGCTGCGCAAACAACTAGAGGTACTGATAACTGATAACTGATAACTGATAACTGAAATCCCCCGTCGAGGTTGCTCCTTAATATTCAATGATGCCACCTGCCAGAAATTCTTGCCATTCAGTATTTTCTTGGTAATGCTCTACCATATTTTCCGCTTGTTGTGCTAGGAGACGACGACGTTCTTCCAGAGTTAGTTGTAGAAAAGCACGTCGTTGTTCTAAAGTAAGAGATGGTTGGGGTGTTTCTTCTAACCGATCTAGACTAACCTTGCCTTGGTAATTATTAGTTTGAGAAACAGCTTTTAAAGCAGCAACAATTTCTTCTAACATAGCAATTTGATCGGAGCTTAAACCTGTGACATCTATCACCTTTTTTTCTATGTTAGTCACTCTATTTTCTGAAGTTTTCATAATACCTAAATTTGATTTTTTTTGATTATATCAAATCCGGTAGTACCGTAGGTTGGCAAGTGAGACACAATCCAACAAATCCAATCTTGTTGTTGGGTTTCCGACCTCAACCAAACCTAGGATAACATTAACAGGACTTACGCAGTACCGCTATATATGGCGTATAGTTTGGTCAATATTCCCGATGTTTAAACTATCATTAGTGCCGTTGCGTAAGTCCTGAAAATGTTACTATAGTCTAGAATACTCTAACTCTCAAAAGACTATGGTTTGTTGTTTAAATGGCCAATGCAATAATCCTCAACTGCCTAACAATACTAAACATTCCAGTCAAGGTGGTTTTGGTAAAACTTACTTAGCTAAGGATAAGAAAAATTTTGACAAATCCTATGTCATCTCATCTGTACCGAAAACTCAAGCTTCTCTATTACTCTCTATTCTGAAAGCAGCAGTTGTATCCGTTCGGACTAAAACTAAATCTTTGTCTACTTCATTCTGGGGTAGTTTGGGGTTGGTGCTGATAATTTTGTTTAGTAGCGGATGTTCCTTAGTTGAGCAGAGTCAACTAGAAGAAGATAAAACTACTTTGCCTCCAAGAGAAAATGTTTCTACACGCACCAAAGCTAGACCGCAAATTATCAACATGATACCATTTCTCCAGAAAATCATCACTGGTAGCGATAATATCGAACAGATAGCTATTAGTCCTGATGGCAAAACTCTGATTAGCAGTAATTTCCAGGGGCAAATTAAAATTTGGAACCTAGTCAGTGGTGAACTAGAAACAACTATTATAGCTCATGTTGGTAGTGTGAATTCAGTAGCCATCAGTCCTGATGGTCGTACTTTTGCCACCGGGAGTGATGACTCTACAATCAAACTGTGGAATATCGCTGATAAGTCATTGTTATCTACTCTTGAAGCTCATTCTGGTAGTAGGGTTTCTTCCGTAGTTTTTAGTCCTGATGGTCGCATTATTGCCAGTGGGGGTGAAGACGGAACCATCAAACTATGGAATGTAACTGATGGCAAGTTATTATCTACCATTGATGATTATTATGGTATTGAATCAATAGCTTTGAGCAACGATGGTCGCATTATTGCTAGCGGACATTATGACGGAACCACCAAACTGTGGAATGTAACTGATGGCAAGTTGTTATCTACTTTGGGTAATTCTCATTTAGATGATTCTGAATCAGTTCAATCAGTAACTTTTAGTCCTGACAGTCGCATTATTGCCAGTGGTAGTTATGACAGAACTATCAAACTCTGGAATGTCGCTGATGGCAAGTTGTTATCTACTCTTAAAAGTCATTCTAATGTTATTTCTGCCCTAAGCTTTAGCCTTGACAGTCGCATTATTGCCAGTGGTAGTTATGACAGAACTATCAAACTCTGGAATGTGACTGATAGCAAGTTGTTATCTACTCTGAAAGGTCATTCTAACGGGGTAAATTCATTAGTTTTTACCCCCGATGGTCTCACTCTTGCTAGTGGGAGTCATGACGGAACTATCAAACTCTGGAATTTCAGGGATAGCAATCTCCAAAAAACTCTAGTTGATGGTTCTATTGAAAATCCTACCAATACCAATACTAATACTTTTGAAGCAGTAACCTTTAGTTCTGATGGCAGAACTATTGCCAGTGGAAGTTTTAAGGATATTCAACTGTGGAATGCAGTTGATGGCTCCTTGTTATCTACTTTCAAAGGTCATTCTAATACAGTGAAATCAGTAGCCATTAGTCCTGATGGTCGTACTGTTGCCAGCGGGAGTGATGACAGAACTATCAAACTGTGGAATATAGCTAATGGCAGATTATTATCTACTCTCAAGGGTCATTCCGATATTGTTACATCAGTAACCTTTAGTCCCGATGGTCGCACTCTTGCTAGTGGAAATGGGGATGATAGCATCAAACTGTGGAATGTGGCTAACGGCAGGTTATTATCTACTCTGAAAGGTCATTCTAATGATATAAAATCAGTAGCTTTCAGTCCTGATGGTCGTATTCTTGCCAGTGGAAGTAAAGACTCTACAATCAGACTCTGGAATGTGATTGATAGCTCATTGTTGTCTAGTCTTGATGCTCATTCTGGTGGAGTTAATTCAGTAGTCTTTGTTCCGCAACCCGACGGGAAGAAGTCCGATAGTCTCATTCTTGTTAGTGGGGGTGGTTTTATAGAACCGACTATTAAACTGTGGAATGTTGCTGATGGCTCCTTGTTATTAACTATTGAAACTGAGCGTCAAGCTTATCCAGTAGCCTTAGCTGTAAGCAACGATAGCCGGATTATTGCCAGTGGTGGTGAAGACTCTACAATCAAACTGTGGAATATCGCTGACGGTTCTTTGCTATCAACTCTTAAAGGTCATTCTAGCAGGGTGAATTCAGTAGCCTTTAGTCCTGATGGCAAGACCATCATTAGTTGCAGCGAGGATCGTACAATCAGATTTTGGCAAGTACCATAATTTTGCAGTCTACCGAAAATTCAGTCAGAGATTACTTTTAAGTTGATAATTTGCTTCCCTACTACGATATGCTAAAATAAAAACGCCTACAACCAATACCACAAAAACAACCCAATGACACAATCAAATTTACCAAAACAACCAAATTCTCGCGCGATCGCTATTTTCCTCTGGCTCCTGTCAGCAATATATATCTACATCCTCCTACTCTCCCCACCAGATCAACTGCTTCCCAACGGACCAATTTGGGCAGTCGATCCCGAAACTATTAAAGAAGCGATCGACGACTCTATCAATTTTTTCTTTATCCTCCCAATTTTTAATGCTGTTGGCATCAAATATATGGAAGCGCGAACCATACACCCTTGGTTAGAAAGTTTATTCAACTTTGCCGAAGCATGGATATTTATGTTTCTGCCACTGCTGGTAGTCGATCGCCGTGGTGGAGAACTCCAAAAAATCCTAATTTGGAGTATGGCAATGTTCCTTACCAATACCTTTCTCCTACCATACATGGCTTGGCGCACCACTGCAACCGAGCTTCCCACAGAAGAACAAATGAGTAAAGGTTTACTGGCAAAAATATTTGGTGTTGTAGGATTAATTATAGGCAGCATCGCCGTAGTTTGGGGAATTTTCGCCAGACCAGAATTTGGCGATATCGCTGCTAGAGCAGAATTTTTCGTACAAAATTTTCAGAGCGATCGCCTCACTATTGCCTTCTGTGTAGATGTAATTTTATTTGCCATTTTCCAAGCAGTATTAATCGGAGATATTGAACCGCCAGAAAGTGGGAAACGTTGGTTAAGATTTGTGCCATTTTGGGGATTAGCTGTTTGGCTAATTTTGTAGAAGTTGTGCTTCTATTTTTTGCCTTCTATACTTCTTGAGTGTTTAAGAAACCGGGTTTATGGGAGGTAGATTTTAGTATGGTGGTGAATTTCATATAAACAGGACTTACGAAAATTACAAATCATACACCTTGTGTAGGGGCGAATGGTATTCGCCCTCTAGTAGATATGGTGCTTCTGCATGTAGGGGCGAATGGCATTCGCCCTCTTGTAGATATGGTAGTTCTGCTTTGATATTACTCTAATACTAGAAACTTGATATCAAAAACGAAGCCATTATTGGAGTCTGTAGCTCGACGTATATCCATTAAGGAACGACGGCAAAACAGACGTTGCAACCAGCGATCGCCATTCTGAGAAATAGCCGCACGTCCGTGGAGACATTTACTATTGTCAAATAAAAGCATATCTCCTCCCTGCAATGTTACTGCTTGACTAACGTAGGGCAAGACATTGCTCAAAGCATCGACTGCTGTTTTTGCTTCCTTAGTTATACTCTTGACTGCATAGAGATTTGCTGCTATTTCTAATTCGCCATTCTGATTTTCAGTAACTAGAGGACGCAACTCACTTTGAATTACTTTTCCATTCCACACCTTAAAAGACTCTGGTAGTTCAACTCGAAACAGAGGTTGCTGTAAGAGGTATCGGTGACGCGGACTAATTTCTGCGAATGCTTTGTTGAGTTCCGCGATATAGGTAGGTGTATTTGAATCATTGATTAATCCTAGTAAAAATAGAAACTCTGGACGATAACACCGCGTCAATATGGACTCATCTGTGTGATAACCTAATGAGATGGAACCCTCATTTGAGAGCGATCGCTCTTTACCGGGGACTGGAGTAATTTCTTGCACTAGCACTCCTTTTTCTTGTTTGTAAGCTAGTGGTAGTAAATCACTGGCAGCGCTAATGCCGAGCAAAATTTTCTCGCTAATGTCAGTAGTTTTGTGCTGAGGACGCTTGCCATCGACTGGTGGTTTACCTAGTTTTTCGTCTATTGGTAAATTATGAATGACTAAAAAAGGTAAACCGTGAGGTTGGGTTAGTTGCTGTAAGCTTTGCAAAATCTGTTCTGGCAGTTGTTGTTGAATAACTTTACCTAGTTGCCGGAGCTTTTCTTCTGTAATATTTTCCAAGTCTAGGGGAATTTTTGACAATTCTGCTTGCAAGACTTGGTTTGTTTCTGCGGGTATTTGATGCTGTAAAAAATCTTTCATATTAATTAGCGATCGTGTGTTTTCTGTGTTGGAAAAGTTTTTGGCAACTTGATGTTTGTTCATTGATTTATTCCTTGACTCAACTGATACTAATTTAGCCTGGTTTGCAGAGGAATGTCATTAGTGTGAAATAGCTATTTTGGGCTTTAAATTAAATCAAATTGAATCAAATTAAATCAATTTAATTTATGTTAAATTACACAAAATTACGGGAAATTACAGGAAATGGCAGTAAATGGCTAATCTGCTTTCTGGAGCTTTTTTATGGAAATTATATTGATATAATTGTTATTAGTTATGTAGGTTATTTCAGTTATCAGTACCTCTGGCTTAAACTGGAGCTTTGAGACGTTAACTGCTATTCCATACCGACCAACTTTTAATCTGTAGCGGTTCTTTAATTTGTGAAGTACAGTTTTATATCCCCCCGCCGTCCTGAGAAAGGGGGAAGTCAACAAAAAGTCCCCCTTTCCAAGGGGGATTTAGGGGGATTGTAAATCTACCTCATAACTTTAGGAATTGCTATATCTATTCTTTGGAGCTAATATGCAGATTACTAAATTACACTCAGGGTTTATTAGTGAAATTGCTGATGGTTTATTTCCGATGGAAAATGGTAATCCCACAGTTAAAGGGGAATTTTTCAAGTTAAGATATCATCCAGATAACTATTATTTTGAAAATAAGAATAGCAATGATAATGGAGAAGCAGAGAAAACCAGTATTTGTCAAATTTTGAAAAAGGAAGGACGGGGAGATTTAACAAATACGATTCAAACAATTTCTAGGAAAGTTAGAGATTGTCTCTTGACTGAATATTCAGAAGAAATTATGGCAGATATAGGAGAAGAAAAGGTGAATTTCATCAAATCTCCAGGCCGAGGTAGAGACTTTTGGAAAAATCTTTATCAATGGTTATGGGATTATCAATTTCCTCGGTGGGTTGAGGCGAATTTTTTGCCATCTTTAGAAAAGCAGGCAGATAAAAATAGGGATTGGATTAATTTTGCAGATAATATGGTAGAAGTAGATAAATTACATATTCCTCAAATGGCAGATCATCAACCTCTAAAGCTGAGTTTAGAAAAGCCTTATTGGGCATTTATTAATTTGCCTGAATCTGATGGTTATTTACTGTTGTTAAATCAGGGAGTTGTAAGTCGGTGTGTGGTTTGCCCTTCTCAAGCTTTTGCTATTGATTATGAGTTGGAAAAAATTCGGCTTTTGCCACAAAAAGAAACTTTGACTTATGAGCTAGGATGTCGGTTTACTTTTAACGAAGTAGGAGTAGAAAAATTTGTAGCGATCGCTCTGGAAAAACCTCTAGATTTAGAATGGTTAAAACCTAATGAGGAAGAGGTAGCACCAGATTTGAATTCGGAAAGAATGCAGGAGTTATGGCAAGAATTGGAAAAGCAAAATAACTGGCGGGTTTATGCTCAGGAAGTTGAAGTAGTGGGATAATATATTTGAACAGTTTATTAATAGATAGGAGAAAATTATGCGGGATTTTAAGAAGAAAATAGTTACTGATGAAACTATGCGGCCTGTAGCGGTTTTAATTGATTATGAAGACTGGCAAGAAATTGAAAAATTGTTAGCTATTGCTCAGTTAAAAACTCAAACAAAAAGTGTGGATTTATCTAAGTATGCAGGTACTATAAAACTTAGTATAGATCCTTTGGAATATCAACAACAAATTCGGGATGAATGGTAGTTATGGAAAGTTTAATTGTTCTAGATACAAATGTGGCTTTGTATTATTTAGGTGGGCGGTTAGTGAACCCTCTACCTAATGCTAGATATTTTATTTCTATAATTACAGAAATAGAGTTACTGTCTTATCCCAGTCTGACTCCAGTTGAGGAAGTACAAATTCGTAATTTTTTGGCTCAGATAACAATAGTTGGTATCGAGAGTCAGATTAAAGATTTAGCGATCGCTTTACGGAAAAGTTAAAGGTGAAAACTTCCTGATGCTATTGTGGCAGCAACAGCACAGTTATTGAATGCCAAGTTATTGACAAATGATGCCAGACTAATAAATTTGTCAGAAATTAAAACTGAGTCTGTACAAATTTTGTGATAGGAATCCTAGCACATATTAGTTACTAACAATGGATGCAACATATACTCAAAAAATAGAAGAACTTTTACAAATAGGAACGAACCAATATAACCAGGGTGAGTTTGCAAATTCTCTCGCTACTTTTTGGGAATTTTATCAACTAGCAAATCAGGCAAAAGATTGGGTTAATCTTAGTTTTGCTGTGGCTTGGTTGGGCTGTATTTATCGGGAACAAGGAGATTTTGATTCGGCTCAAAAGTATTTTCAAGAGCGTTTAAACTGGGCGCAAGTTTTGGATGATTTTTCGGCAAAATGGGAAGTGTTGAACTGGATGACGGAGGTGGCGGAAAGAGAAGGAAAACTTGCTGATGCTATTGGTTATTCTGAAGCCCAATTAATTCTGGTGCGATTACATAATATTGAGGCAAGTTTTGAAATAGAAATAGTCGATAGAATTGGTTATTTATATTTTGCAATGACAAATTATGCGATAGCTATTGATTATCTGAAACATTCTGCTATTTTAGCTGAGAAATTATCTAGGGATAAATGGCGGGCAAATAATTATTATACTTTGGCTGGTTGTTATCAGGTTTTGGGGAATTTGGGGAGAGCTGGAGATTATTATCGGGAAGCTGGGAGTCTGTATATAAAGATAGAAGCAATGGAGTTTTCAGCACTCAATTGTTGGGAAAATTTAAGGGTTGTTTGTCGGCAAATAGGGGATTTTGCCGGGGCGATCGCTGCTGAGGAAAAGAGGTTAGAAGTTTTTCGTCAGAGGGAAGATCGAGCGCAGGAGTTTTTTAGTGATTATAGTTTGGGGAGTTTGTTTTGGGAGAGTGGGGAGCATTCTCGCGCCAGGGAGTATTTTTTGTTGGCGTTGCAGATGGGGAAAAAGTTGGAGGAAGAGGCGACGGAAGAAGCGCAACGGTTAGCATGGGCAAACCAAGTGGGAAATGCTGGGTATATGTTGGGTATGGTTGAGGAGGCAACGGGGCGAGTTAAGCAGGCGGTTGCTTTTTATGGGTGGGCGATCGAGCTTTATGAGCAGGTGAGAAATGAACAGTGGGTGAGGTTTAGTCGCCAGAAGTGGGAATGGTTAAGGGGGAGGTTGCTTGGTTCTCAACAGCAAGGTTATTTAGACTTTTTGGTGGAGGTGTTGGAAGCAGTTCGGGATAGTAAAGGCAATGCTAAAACGGTTTACTCTCTACTGGAAGGCAATTTAGATAAGCTTGATGATGGCTTTATCCAAGCTTTACGGACTTACATTGAAGGAACGCTTTCTAAACTGAAATCAGCAGAAAGGGGGTTTATTTCCCAAGTAATTGTTGATTTTATTGACCTCATTCAAGAGTTTTCGCAAGGTAGTAAGGCAACTAATATAGAAATAGCGATCGCTGGTTACGAGGCGATGGAAACAATTTTTACTCGCGAGTCCGATCCGGAAAATTGGGCAGCAATTCAAAACAATCTGGGTTTGGCTTACCGTAACAGGATCTGTGACGACAAAGCTGATAATTTGGAAAAAGCCATAGCAGCTTACAATTTAGCATTGGAAGTTTACACCCAAAAAGACTTCCCCATCAATTGTGCAACAACTCAACACAACCTGGGGAATGTCTACCTTAATAGAATCAGTGGCGATAAAGCTGAGAATATAGAAAAAGCTATTGCAACTTACAATTTAGCATTGGAAGTTTACACCAAAAAAGACTTTCCTATTGAGTGTGCAATGGTTCAAAATAACCTTGGTATTGCTTACAGTGATAGAATCCTTGGTGACAAAGCTGAGAATATAGAAAAAGCTATTGCAACTTACAATTTAGCATTGGAAGTTTACACCAAAAAAGACTTTCCTATTGAGTGTGCAATGGTTCAAAATAACCTTGGTATTGCTTACAGTAATAGAATCCTTGGTGACAAAGCCGAGAATATAGAAAAAGCTATTGCAGTTTATGAACTAGCATTCTCCGTTCGCACTCGTGAAGCACTCCCCATAGATTGGGCAACAACTCAAAACAACCTGGGTACTGCTTACCGCAATAGAATCCTTGGTGACAAAGCTAAGAATATAGAAAAAGCTATTGTCGCACATAATCTGGCGTTGAAAGTTCACATTAAAAAAGATTTCCCCATCGATTGGGCAAGGACTCAAAACAATCTCGGCAGTGCTTACAGTGATAGAATCCTTGGTGACAAAGCTGAGAATGTAGAAAAAGCTATTGGTGCATATAACCTGGCGTTGGAAGTTCACACCAAAAAAGATTTCCCCGTCGATTGGGCAGGAACTCAAAACAATCTTGGCCTGGCTTACAGTGATAGAATCTTTGGTAACAAAGCTGAAAATGTAGAAAAAGCTATTGGTGCATATAACCTGGCATTGGAAATTCACACCAAAAAAGATTTCCCCATCGGGTGGGCAGGAACTCAAAACAATCTCGGCAGTGCTTACCGCAATAGAATCCTTGGTGACAAAGCTGAGAATGTAGAAAAAGCCATTGCTTCATACCAACTAGCATTGGAAATTTACACCAAAAATGGCTTTCCCTTCCAGTGGGCAATGGTTCAAAATAACCTCGGCATTGCTTACCTCTACAGAATCCGTGACGACAAAGCAGAAAATATAGAACTAGCCATTGTAGCCTTTCAACTCACTTTAGAAGTTTGCACTAAAAATGACTTTCCTATTGAGTGGGCAACAACTCAAAACAACTTGGGTAATGCTTACCTTGATAGAATCCGTGACGACAAAGCTGAGAATCTAGAAAATGCAACAATAGCATTTAATCTGGCGTTATCAGTTCATACTTTAGAAGCAAATCCCATTAGACATCTCGAAACTACCAACAACTTAGGGAACCTCCATTTCAAAGAAGGCAACTGGCAACCCGCCATAAATGCCTACCAAAAAGCCATAACCGCAGTCGAACTAAGTCGTAGTTGGTTGCAAGATGACTATATCCGCTCACAAATCTTCGTAGAAGCCATCGGAGTCTACCAAAACATCGTTCAATGCTACGTCAACCTTCAGCAATACGACAAAGCGGTAGAATATGCCGAGCGTGCCCGTTCCCGCACGGTAGCAGAATTAATGGCAAGTAAAGAACTCTACCCAAATGCCGAAATACCACTCGAACTCCTAGAAGAATATTATCGCCTGCAACAACTTTTGTCTGACCTCCGTCGCCCCACCTCCGTAGGGACGTTCCATGGAACGTCCCTACCGGATGCCAAGAGTCGGTTTGACCGTCGCGACAGTGGGAAACAGACAGAGCAAAGATTGGCAGAAATTGAAAAAATAGAAGCACAACGGCAACAGGTTTGGCGAGAGATTCGTAAGTCTGATCCAGTATTGGCGGGTCAGTTACAGGTAGATCCCCTGAGTATTGAGCAGATGCGGGCATTAATTAAGGATGAGGAGACGGCAATATTGAGTTTTTACACTACTAATGATGATACCTATATATTTATAGTTGGTCGGCAGAATGTTCAACTTTTCACTTGCGGAGGTCAGGGTATTGAGAGGTTGCAAAATTGGATAGGTCAAAACTGGTTAAAACCCTACGTTGACTACAGAAATAATAAAAATCAAGAATGGCGTAAAAATATGGGAGCATTTCTGAAAGAACTTGCCGAACGTTTGCAACTGAATCAACTTATTGCCCAACATCTGAGCGGTATTAAAGAATTAATTATTGTGCCTCACATATATCTGCATCAAATTCCGTTTGCTGCTTTGCCTGTGGATGTCTCCCTGACTTCCGGTGGAGGAGAAATCCCCCCAACCCCCCTTGGTAAGGGGGGCTATGAAGATTCGATTCTTGGTAAGGGAAGCGACGAAGATTCAGTCCTTGGTAAGGAGGGCTGCAGAGAAATCCCCCCAACCCCCCTTGGTAAGGGGGGCTATTTAGATCCGGCTTCCCCCTTTCAAAGGGGGACGGGAGGGGGATTTTACCGGGAATTTGCAGACACTCGCCTCTCTATTCCCACTGCCAAAAAACCTACCCCACAATCTACCAACAAACCAAAAACACCTGAAACTCGACCCACCTATCTCAGCGATATATTCCGCCTGCGAGTTATACCCAGTTGCCAAATACTCAGCTATTGCGACAACCGCAAGAAAAGCACCAACTCCCAAAAAATGGGAATTGTCGAAAACGCCACAGGCGACCTCATTTTCACCGGATACGAATGTGAAAACCTCGCCCAAATGTTCCAAGTCTCCAAACACCACCGCCTCCAATACCAACAAGCAACAGTCAACAACTACCGCCAACTCGCAAAACAAGTACAGTTTCTCCATTCCAGTCATCACGCTAGCGCCAACCTCAAAAACCCCCTAGATTCAAAATTATATTTATTCGATGGAGAAGTCACCCTTGGAGATGTATTTACCTGGCGTTTACCAGAATTAACCGATGTCTTCCTCTCCTGTTGCGAAACTAATCTCACAGTCAGCAAACTTAACGATGACATTCTAACTATTGCAGCAGGTTTCCTGAGTGCCGGCGCTCAGAGTGTAGTCAGTACATTATGGGCGGTGGATGATTCTGCGACGGCACTATTTTGTTTGTTTTATTATCAACATCGGCAAAACCCAGAATACACCCGCCCGCAAGCGTTACACCAAGCTCAAATCGATCTGCGCAACTTGACAGGAAAACAACTTAATGATAAATATCGACCACAGTTAGACGCACATTTGGGGGATATTGAGACGGAGGAGAATAAAAAACAGGTTGGGAAAATGAAATTTAACCTGGCGTTATTATGTCAGGAAGAATATCCGTTTATTAACCCCTATTATTGGGCAGGTTTTGTTTCCGGTGGTTTACAGTGAGTATTTAACCTCAAAAATTCTATAAGGTAGTGAATGCACAACTAAAGATTAAGACGGCCATAATGCTTAATTTTCCGTGGGTTACGGCGGAAAGTTAAATTTTGGTTACGATTCATAGTTATTGTCGCCTTTTCATGTCGGCGACAACTGAAACCTACTTGCCCTACTAGCGTGTCAAGCTTAAAATGGTGTGTTAGGAGCGAGCAACAAACGAAGACCTCTCCCCCCAATCACAAGCTATCCCTTATAAGGAACTCTTGAAACCCTTGTGGGAGGGTGGGGAGGATGGGGAGGACGGCGGGTTGGAGGAAGAATTCTGTCTACAGTATTCACTTCTTTGTGTCTAATTGAATACATTTTTCTCCCGAAAAAGCCAAACCCAGACCTACTCATAACGTGTCTATAATGCCCAAGTTTTATGAAAAGAGAAAGATGTTTATAAAGCATAACAGTTTGCAAGCCTCGGACTCACGGT